>JAGVFV010000196.1 GCA_020057445.1 archaeon
GAGCTTCTCCTTGCCAAGAACACGAGCGACTATCATTGGGGAGACACGCTTCCGACAGGCGATGTGAGCAAGTACAGGAAGCACTTCTTCGTGCCAAAGGATGTCACGCGTGCAGAGATGATCCTCGGTGACATGAGCTTTACGACAGACGCCTACCTGAACGGGGAATTCCAAGGGTCTGGCTATCCAGGATGGTCGCCTATCTCTGTCGGCTCAGGGCTCAAGCAGGGACAGGAGAACATCATCTCTATCACAGGAGCGATCCCCTACACAGACAGCAGGATCTATTCAGGGAAGATCAAGACAGAAGGACGGGTCATCGAGCCTGAAGCAGATGTCTTCTTCACAGTCTTTGGCATGCGTGAGCATCACTTCATCCAGGATAGGGAGCCTTTCTATGTGCTTCCGGGAGAGGATGTGACAGCGCGCATCCGTGTCGAGAACAAGTTCAACAAGCGCCTGGACTTCACCATGACCCTCTCTGCGGTCGACTTTGAAAGCCTTGACGAGATTAGCCTGCGCACAGTCACCCTGACTGTCCTTCCTTATGAGACGAAGAACCTGGAAGTCGACCTGGTCATCCCATCCTCTGTCTCGAATCAGACGCGCCTGCAACTCGCAAGCGTGTGGAACGAGCTTGTGGAAGACAAGAACTGGCTGCGCGGGTCGAATTTCAACGATGACCAGGCAAAGAACAAGTTCCTTGACGACACGCAGTGGGGAGTGATCGCGCTTGGCAGCGGGAATGAGCGTGCGATCTATTTCAGGAGACTCCTTTGGGTTGACGCCACAGTCGAAGGCATCAGCATCGTAAAGACAGGTGTCTCGAAGATGTGGGTGAACGGCCTTGAAGTGCAGGGAAGCGTGTTCAAGAATGAGTTCACGAAGAGCGACAACAATCTCATCACCTTGAAGGCTGCAAACTTTGACATCGACGCTGACATCACGCTTGACCATTTCGTCCCTGTCAGGTCCACTGACTTAGAGGTAGTCGACCTCAACACGACAGCGCATGACGAAGGCCTTCTTGTCCTCTCGCAAGGGAACATCTCCTGCTTTGAGGACCAACAGCTCTGCCGCTGCGACAACGCAAGCATGGGAGAATGCACGTATACGACATCCCAGGGAGACATGGTCGACCTGAACTTCACAGTCAGGAATGCAGGAGAGCTCTTCTCAAGGGACTTCGAACTGACCATCTATGCGAGGAATGCGCAGACAGGAGAAGTCATGCTGTTTGCGAATGAGACTCTTACCATGCATCCCTTCTCGACAGATGTCTGGCAGGCACGGCTGAACACGAGCAGGCTTGCAGGCCTGTATGAGTTCACGGTCTTCCCCGATGCAGAGGATGTGATCATCGAGACGAGCGAGTACAACAACAAAGGCATCAGGAAGATCTATGTGAATGCGCAGCCGAAGATCACCTTCCTTGACACTGCAGAGGTCCAAGGATACGGCGCTCCCATGCCCATCACCTCAGAAATCATTGACGAGGATGCAAACCTGGAGAACACCACACTCACCTTGATCCGGTCTGTGAACTCGACGGAAGAACTTTCGTTGAACTGGACCGGTAACACGACACGCTCATCATTCAACAGCACCCTTCCAGGCCGATATCAGCTTGACCTGTCTGCACAGGATGAGCTTGGAAAGAATGATTCCGCATCTGGATTCTTCGACCTGTATGATTCCCTCTACCTCAATGTCAAGACAGACAGGGATGTCTATTATTATAAGCAGATCGTGAAGCTCACCCCATCCCGGCTCTCACTCCTGACCAAGATCGCGCCAAACAGCGCTCCTGTGCTGATCAGCGCAGACGATGCGCTTGAAGAGATCAAGGGCGGTGAGAGGATAAGCATCAGCACAAATGCGTATGATCCTGACGGGGACATCCTGAAATTGTACGTGTGCAAGGACGCAAACGCAGATGCCGATGGCTGCATAGGGAACAAGAAGACCTACTGCACAGGAATCGGAGAAGTGAATCCATCGTGCAGCTTCATCGCTGAGAAGGATGACAGTATGCACGCATGGCATGTGTATGTGGTTGATGAGGCATCCCATCTTGTCGGGCCAAAGACAGGCACCTACAAGACAGACTCCACACCTCCGTCAACTGTCTTCTATTCCATCGCCTCTGACAAGGAGACATTCCTTGATGACCAGGATGAGGGCAAGACCTTGCTCGTCATCCAAGGCGAAGAAGGCATGCGGTGCAGGGCAGGAAAGGACCAAGCGAACAGATACCATAAGGACAGGAGCTATCCGCTTCTCACGAATGATTGCGCAGTGGTCTTGGACTTTGCAGTATGCAATCTTGGAAGCCTGACCAAGGATGACCCGTCACGGGACAGGATCACGAACCTCACAAGAGCGTATGTGAGCTGTGAAGACCGCCTGGGTAATAGCCAGGAGAACACAAAGAATGTGGATTCTTTCTTCCTCATCGAGTGGAACAGCTCTGTCTATGATGATTACCAGGGCAATATCCTTGCGCCTGGGCAAGGAGTCAATATTGTCGGCTGGACAGAGCATTGCATTGATGAGATCGGCAGGTGCACACCATCCTTTGTCATCAACAGCAGCGCTGTCTATTTCAACACGTCAGGTGTCCATCATCTCCGTTACTTGAGCGGGGGCAAGGTCAAGGATACGACAGTCCTTGTGAACACGCCTCCAGAAATCGGCAACCAATCATTCATAGACATCGCAGGATCGCACGCATACGACATCGCAGTCCCGATAGCGGATAATGACAGCCAGAATATCACTTGCACTCTCTCTGATCCTTCGCCAAGACCGATCGAGATCAAGAATGGAAAGGCAATCGCAAGGATGGTGGGATCTGCAGGAGATGTGATAACGACGGCTGTCACATGCAGCGACGGCATGGCTTCTGTTTCTCCCGGCAACATCAGCCACACTGTGCCAAACACCCCTCCTTTCATCAGGAACATCCCAGACTTCAGCATGGAGATAGGGGATGTGAGCACGATCGACTTCACAAAGTTCGTCTTTGACCTGGAGAATGACACCCTCTCATACACTATCAAGAGCCAGAGCAATGCGTCAGTGGCAAATGCAGTCCTTGCGGGAAATGACCTGCTTGTCGCAGGATTTGCCATCGGATCAACCCATGTCTGCTTCACCACTTCAGACCTGCTTGATGAGAGCGCTCCTTTCTGCATCACCATCTTTGTGGAGAATGCGATCGAGTCCAAGATCAGGAATAACGAATTCTCAAACACCACGATCACTGTCCTTATGGATGTCCAGTATGACGACAATGGCACGTGGGAAGATGAGTATTCACGCTCATTCCTCATCCCTGTGCTTCCTGGAGGGAAGAACCAGATAGGCATTTCCAACCTCTTCTCCTGGAATTCTTCCGCTGCAAAGCATCCGCAGGGAGACTTCAGGGTCTTGCTTCGCGCTGTGGATGAGTTCAACCTCACCTTGTGGAACCGCGATTACAGTTTCCTTTGGGATGACTACAACTTCACGCTCATACTCTTCAATACGCCTCCAAACATCACAGGAATCCCTGACAAGACCTTCTTTGTCGGAGAGGCAGGGTTCGAGCTGGACCTGAAGAACTTCACACGCGACAATGAGCAGAAACCTTCGGATATGACCTATGCCATGGACTACAACGACACGACGCTTCTGAACTGCAGCCTTGTCAACAGCTCACGCATCTTATGCACGCTCATGCCGAACATGACAGGCATCGCGACCATCAATGTGAGCGCCTTTGACAGCTTTGCCTATGGCTATGACTCATTCACCGTCAGGGTCGTATCCTTCGAGGAATACGTGCATGCATCGCCAAACCTGACCTACTCGTTCTATTCTGACGTGTTCAACCTCTCCGGAAATCATTATTCAGGATTCCGCTCGACAACAGTCGGCAGCATGCCTTCAGGATCGTATCTTGTCCGCGTTGTCGTGAGCGATGGTGTGCTTGATGCAGAAGGAAACATTACTGTCATGGTCACGAATCCAGGCTATCCGGTCCTTGATCCCATCGGGGATCGGACAGTGCTGGAGAACCAGACTCTTGTGATCGACGTGGATGCCGCTGACCCGGAGAATGATACGCTCACGTATTCCACAGATGCAGGAAGCGTGCTTCCGTCAGCGTTCACCTTTGATAGTTCGACCGGATTGTTCAACTGGACTCCAAACATCGGCGAGGAAGGAAGCTATGTCGTCACCTTCTCTGTCACCGATGGAATCTATTGGGATAATGAGACCATGACTATCACCGTCATCCCAGAAGTCACTCCGGAAGCACCGGCAATAGTCAACGGCCACGTATACAGAGCAGGAACAAGCGAGGGCATTCCCAATATCACAGTCAATGTGACGTGTAATAATAGCGGTCTGATACAAGACTTGACAAATGCGGAAGGGTATTATCTGGTCAATTTCCCCACAGGCTGTGCTGTCGGGGATGTGGCAACAGCGTGCGTACGCGATAACTGCAGCACAGGAGTGGTCATGCAAGTCGGCGATTACCGCATCGCCTACATCAATCTCGAGACAGCGACAAACAGGCCGCCAGTCCTCGACCATATAGGTAATAAGATCGTCAATGCCACGCAGACCATTACCATACAGCTGAATGCGACTGACGCAGACGGCGACATCCTGACCTTTGGGACAGACGCAGAAAGCATGCTCCCCAGCAGCTATACATTTGATAGCACGACAGGCCTCTTTTCCTGGACGCCGAACGTGACTGACATCGGCACGTACTTTGTGACGTTCAATGTGACTGATGGCAGTGCATGGGATATCGAGACGGTCCGTATCACCGTCAGGAGGATATCAGGCAATGTCATCGCAAACGGCCATGTATACAGGACAGGAACGAGCACGCCGCTCGCAAATGTGACGGTGAATGTGACGTGCAACGCCCAGACGCTGTTTGGATCGACGAATGACCAAGGGTATTATGCGCAGCAATTCCCAGATGAGTGCTTTGCAGGAGACCTGGTGACTGCCTGTGCTGAAGTAGGGACCTGCAGGACAGAGATTGTCCAGCAGATAGGCCTCAATGAGATAGTCTATATCAACCTGGAAAGCGATATTGCCCGCCCGCCAGTGCTTGAGCCGATCGGAAATAAGCAAGTGGCAGAGACAGGACTCCTTGCATTCAATCTTTCAGCCGCAGATCCTGACCATGATGTATTGACTTTCAGCACAGATGCAGGAGAGACCTTGCCTTCTCCTTTCTTCTTTGATCCTGTCACTGGAGAATTCCAGTGGACACCGCTGAAAGGAGATGCTGGAGAGTATAATGTGACTTTCGGCGTGACTGACGGCACATATTCTGACAATGAGACAATCACGATCACGGTCACGCATAACGAGGTTCCTGTCCTTGTCAATGGCCACGTGTACAGGAACGGCACGAGCATCGGGCTGCCGAATGTGACTGTCCTTGTGACGTGCGGAGATTCAGGACCGTTCTTTGACATGACAAACAGCCAAGGATATTATGTAGTCTCAGCATCTGGCTGTTTTGAGGGAGACACGGCCCGGGCGTGCTCTGGAACAGCATGCTATGACGGCCCTGTAAGACGCTTTGGCGATTATCTGATCGCGTATATCAATGTGCAGTGAAGGCGTATTTCTGATCACGTTCAAGTATTGCCCAGATCTAGTTCGTAGGTCTTGACGTTCTGGAGCAAGGAAACAAGTTGCATGAAAATCTTCATGAAAAAGTCGTTCGATAAAGAATCAAGAAAAAATAAAAAAAAAAGTAGGCAAAAGCTCTTGCCTCACACCTCTAATCCCGAGGAAATGTTATTTCTTTCCTCCGCAATAGAAGACCTTGTCCATAGCGAGGTTTGGCGGAAGGCTTGTCCCTCTTCCGCGTGAGGTCTGGGCCATCTGGGCACCAGTGAATCCTCCCTGGGACTGGTCTATCTGCGCCGGTTGTAATTGTTGTTGCTGTGGTGCGAATTGTTGCTGCGGCGCTTGGTATTGCGGTTGTTGGAACTGGTTGTGAGCATAACCTTCATTGCCAAAACCCTGATGGTAAGGGTCTTGGCCTGAAGGCGCAACGTGGTTCGGGGAGCTAACCTGAAACTCTCCCCGCGAGGGTGGTGAGCTCGGGATGGTTCCTCCATTGGAGGGATTTCTGAGCACCTTTGAGATTGCCGTCACGTCATCGCGAAGCCCTTTCATCTCGTCACGGAGTGCCTTTAGCTCGCTCGTCAGCTTTTGTGTGGCCAGGTCGAGCTGCATCTCCATCTGCCTTTGTAAGAGGATGTCTTCCATAGTGATACCTCTCTTATACCATGCGTGACGACTGCGGATTGAGGTTCTGCCTGATGAACTCAAGCATGATCTGGTTGCTCGTCGTGGTGTAGCACGTCTCGGCAAGCGTGATCAGGTTGTTGTTGAGGCAGACATCTCCCAAGTGATTGAGCCTTTCGTTGTCATGCGCGGCAGTGTACGCTGTCTGTGCGTAAGCGTACTGGCTTTCGGATAGCGAGAGGTCGCCGATGTAGGAGAGCTTCTCAGCGTCGCCATTATTCTCGTAGATCTCGATCGCAAAGTCCCATTTGCCTTTCCTGATGCAGTCTTCGCCGACTTCGTTGAGCAGCTTCTTGTCCTTGAGGTGCTTGAATGCGGAAATGGCATTCTTCACATGCCCCATGGCAAGGCTCTTTTCTCCGATGCGTCGAAGGTTCCCTTCGTCGTTGGCGAGGCGGAAGGCATTGATCGCTTTGTCGCCGTCTCCTGTGTTTTCGTAGTAGTAGCCGATCTCGGTGAGCTTCTCCCTGTTGCCGGTGAGGATGAACACTTTCATCGCGGCAGTGGAATTGCCGCGCCTGATGTATTCTTCGCCAAGCGTGTTGAGGAGCTGCCGTCTCATGTCGTCTGAAAACATGGAGAGGTTGATGCTCTCGATGCCTTTGTCGAGGAGGATTGGCAGGAACCGCTTGAAGTTGGCAAGGTCTGCCTTTGACAGTGTCGATCCTCGTGAAGGTATTGCTTCAGTCTTGTTGTGGTGGTTTTCTTCCACGATGTTCGTGACCATCTTTTGGATGATCGCGTCGTTTCGAAGGTCAGTCATTTTGCATCCCTCCTTTCAGTAGAACCGGATTCCGAGTTCTTCTGAAATTTCAGCTTTTTTCTTTTTTGATTGGACGGCGGTGTCTTTCCCCATGATCCATGGGCTCTTGACTCCTGTCATGATGGTCATCACCGTGACTCTTCCTTTCATGTTGTCTGTGATCCTTGCACCCCAGATGACGTTTGCGTCGTCGTCCATGGCTTCAGTGACCATCTCGCCTATTTGAGACACTTCGTCGAGTTTCAGGTCAGGCCCGCCTTCTATGTGGATGAGGGCTCCTGTCGCTCCCTCATAGCTCACGTCGAGCAAGGGGTTGGAAAGTGCGCCGCGGACTGCCTCTTCGACCTTGTTTGTCGTGTCTGATGATCCGATGCCGATGCATGCGACTCCGCCGTTTGTCATGATCGCTTTGACGTCTGCAAAGTCGAGGTTGACGAGGCTTGGGATCGCTATGGTCTCGACGATTCCCTTGATCATGGTCGAGACGAGTTCGTTTGCGACGGCAAATGCCTCTGTGACAGGAAGGTTTCCTGCAATCTGCACAAGCCTGTTGTTGTCGATGGCGATGACCGTGTCTGAGACTGAGCGCAGTTTCTGGAGGCCGAATTCTGCCTTGTCTATCCTTGCGCGCTCGATC
>JAGVFV010000147.1 GCA_020057445.1 archaeon
AGTCGACTGCTGTCTCTTAGCCTCGGTTCAAATCTTGATTTCGCCTCAGAAAGTCCAGACTGGAGTGGAATGACGCCCAGACTCGGATTTGAACCGAGAATTCCTTGCGGAAGCGGTTAGCTCGATACTATTCGAGACCGCCGCAATACCGGGTTATGCGATCTGGGCATGAGTCGCAACGATTGACCGGATCGCGACCAGCAATAGCAATTGCTGTGTATGCGATCTGGGCATGAGTCGCAACGATTGACCGGATCGCGACCAGCAATAGCAATTGCTGTGTATGCGATCTGGGCAATAGATGAAGAAGAGATTTATAGTGTTTTTAAACTTAGCGTCCAACTCCTGAATTGACCAAGAGAAAAGAGCGCAGACTGAAAAATAGGCATTCAGCATACTTGGGTAGAAAAATATTTATACAACATCGCATCTCTCATCATCATGACGCAAATGAACAGCGCGAAACGAGCATCTCATTTTAGCGTCAGCTATTTTCTCCACTGATCACCTGCCGACTAAAATCGCAGACGGTCACGAAAGCTACACTTCCTGATCCTGACGCGACGAAATACCGGCATTCTCAGGCGAACACAGCACTGAACCTAGAGTCAATGACATAGAACATTGAGCATTTCGCATCATTGACTGATCAGGAGGCAAAAATGGCACTCATCAGCGAGAGCCCTGTCCAGGAACTATCCTCACTATTGCTCGGATCATCCTGCAGGGCCGGAAAGGCATACATGGATGAAGAGAAAGAACGAATAAGCAAGGAGATCAAAGGAAAACTCACCAGCCAGCATCTTGAGATAGCGCTCGCCGCATTCCCATTCAAGATTCCAAACCCCTTGAAGACGTACAGCCCACGGCCGGATTGGGGAGAGAGGATTGCGATTGAGAGGCTCATCGGCATCTCAAAGGCGGCCACAGAAACAGACATCGACCTGCGATGGAATATCATCACTGATGGCATGTTCTACGCAGACGAGCTCCATGTCGAAAAAGAGCGCGTGGTCTGCTACCAGGAGGGAATAAGGACGATCGCGCAGACGCTCGGATTCAAGGGGACATTCACAGAACTCGATGACCTTGTAGAGCACAAGATCATCCATGCAGTGCCACTGGACCTTGACGATCCCGCAAGCGAGCAGTATGTGCTTCGGACAGCAGGCATGATGGACACGATCTCGCAGGCAGCGCTTCTCGAAGATATGTACATGACCGGAGGAAGCGTCGCTTGTGCAGTCGAAAAACTCCTCAGAACCGATCCGTTATTTCGAAAAGAGGCTGAGGCTAGTGCAGCAATCTACCAGGCACGGAAAAGGCAGGTTGAGGATGCGGAGATCTTCACACGCTGCTTCCCAAATGCAGTCAGGGCGAGCATACAGCCGGATGCGAACAGGAACCTCCAAGACAGCCGCATCACCCGTCCATTGTCGATTCGCATCACTGAAAAGAACGGGCAGAACCTCTTCCCCTGGCTTGGCATGGGAACGACAAACGGTAGCACGTGGCATAATGCCTACGTCGCAGACCTCAAGCGCGAAGGAAAAAGACCGGAAGAAAGGGATGGCCTCATCTATTTCACTAGTTAAAACGCGAAAAAGTTGATCCGTACCATCTCCCTGAGATCAGAGACTGATACCATAAAAAATATAAACTGCAGAAATAAGGCTGCCTTAATGGGGGTGTCTTCATGAAGGCAATACTATTTTTGGGAATCATTCTTGGTCTCTTCCTGAGCGGCTGCTTCATGGACAGCGAGATCGCGGCGGCAGTCGCGAAAGGATCCTACAAGATGTGCGACGAGCTCGACACGTCGAAGAACAAGGAACGCATCGACGACTGTTATTCTCAGGTCGCGGTGAAAAAAGGGGACGAGAAGGTCTGCGCAAGCCTGAAACCAGGCACATCAAGGACCAATTGCTATGAAGGGGTAGCAATCAAGCTCGAGAAGCCAGAACTATGCAAGAACATAGATGCCCAATGGAACCAAAGGAACTGCTACACGAAGATCGCGATATCAAAAGGTGAAAAGGACATCTGCAAGCAGGTGACCGACCTTCCGGACGACTGTTATCTCGAATTCGCCAAGAATTCCAACAATCCGAAAGACTGCGAAGGGGTCATGAAAGAACAGGCAAGCTCAGACCAATGCTATTCCTACTTGGCGACTGCAAAGAAAGACGAAAGTTTGTGCACAAAGGTTGTCGCGCAGGCGTCCAAGGACGACTGCATCCTTGCCGTCGCACCACAAGTGAATGGGAACCTCCTCTGCCCAAAGATCCAGATGAAATCAAAACGTGAAGATTGCATCATCAAGGTCGCGTCGATCATGAAAGACGAATCCCAATGCGGAGGGATAGCATACGAGACTCCTGCATATTTCACGTGCATGAAGCAGGTTGCCATAGCAGACAGGTCGCTCGCAGTATGCGACCTCCTCAAGAATGCTGAAGAGAAGAAAAGCTGCATATTGCAGGTGAACAACGCGGCGGCAACATCTACAGAGTGATTTAAGCCAATTGCCTTTTGTCCTTGACCTCTTGCCAGAGATCATGCTTGTGCTCCTTGATATAGGAAAGAAGCTCCTTATGGTCCTTCAGGTAGATGCGCTTGTCCTTTCCGCTCGTCTCGCAAGCGTCCAATCCGTAATCCATGCAGATATCAGGGCGATTCGGATAGATCGCGCACTTCCCATCCTGATGCTTGCAAGGCGTGATGAACTGCACGTACAGGCCGTCATCGACAAATAACTGGATATTCTTGTGCGCAAGGAGCCAGAGCAGGTGGTCGACGTCCTCGATGGATGTCGGATCCTCGGTCTCGACAGTCACATACCCGCAGCAGAGCGCGCAGTCTCCGCAACTATTCGTCGTCATACTCACCGATGTTCTCCACTCCTTTTAATGTGTTACGGTTGGCAAAGGAATAAGAAAAATAGCTGCGAAGGAATGTGCACAACTTATCAACGCTTTATAGGATTCACTTCTTTTTCATCCTTTTTTTTGACTTCACTAAAAGACGGAAAGGAACCCTCAAAAACAGGCTAATATGAAACCCTTACCACCAGCATCAGCCGAGCCACGACGACAAAATGTGTCTCGTCCGTCGCGAGGGGTCGCTCCTCATTGAAACGCCGGACGTTTCTATGATCTCAGAAATCTCCTCGAGAGATTTCAAAGACTACGGGAACGCAGGACCTTGAGAATAAATGTGCGATTGGCGAGGAGCTGGTGGTCGCGCGAAGCGCGAGGATTTCATATTAGCCTCAAAAACAATAATCTTTAAATATCCAGAACTGATCTCCTTTACCACTCGGGGGTATACACATGAAAAAACTGACATTAAGCGCGTTTTTTATCGTTATTTTATCGATAGGCGTCTCAGCGTTTGATTTCTACGACGAATGCAATACCGGAACAGGACTGTCGTCCAATCCGTACGAAGAGCATTGCCCTGCAATCGCGGTCGGAAAGGACTGCTGCGCATGGTTCCAGGACTGGCACGTGCATGACATGGGACAGCTCCTCACGACTGACGGCATCACGCTCACCACCTATTTCATGAACGGCAACAGCGCGACATGCTCTGCATATGGCATCGTGTATGTCTCAGAGAATATCGACGGCCCGTGGACATTCATAGGCAATATGCCTCCTGCACCTGCAGGCTATAATGAAGTGTCGGAGACCTTCAACGACATCGACACCGACTTCCGGTATGTCAAGGTCCAGACCAGCGGCCAATGCAATGTGGACTATTCTGCCGCAGGCGTATACGTGCCTGAACCAGAAGTCCCTGAATTCACGACAATAGCTGCAGGGATTGCCCTTGTCGGAGCGGTCGCAGGCATGCTCTTGCTGCGGAAGAGATAGAATTCTTCTCATTTTTTTTTATCTTTTTACTATTCCCATGAGAACGAAAACTTTATATAGATCGGATCCGCTTGATGAGCAAAGGGGGACTTCATTTGAAATTTGACATCATACCACGGTGGTTTCTTGCCTGTTTTGCATCCCTGCTCATCATCCAGTTTTGTGCGGCAGAGTATGTGCCTTATGTCCCCAAATTCAGCATTGAAGAAGTAGAAAATGTGTCTCAATCAGCGTGCAGTCCTCCAGGGACAGTCTCGGGCTGCGCATCCTGCCATGACGCGTGGGATCTTGATTACAAGACTGACTGCGTCTACTATTTTGTGGAACGTCCTTCCCAGTGTTCTGTGGTATACCCGTCAAAAGCGTATAAGAATAGCTGCATCAACTTCATCTTTCATGAAAAAATAAGTCTTGCAGACCAGATCGTCAGCACGTGCAAGCTCATGGAAGGTGATGTTGAACAGAACCTGTGCATATGGGCATGGGCAGTAGAGTATGGTGATGCGAAGATTTGCAAGGAAATCCCGGATGACACCGAGCTCTATAAGGCATATCTGGAAAACTGCTATAGGGATTATGCCAAGAAGTACAAAGATGCGAGCACGTGCACCAATATGCGTTTTGTGGATTCCATGCTGGACTGCTGCACTGCGGCAAAGGGGGTCACCGAGCAATACGTCACCTCAAGACAGGATCTTATTGACAGTTTCAAGGCAAAATATGGCGAGCAGCTCAAGGCATGCAGATCAGAGCTGGGCATCAAGGAATCACAAGTCGTCGGAGCCTGCGAAGACCTCAACTGCGAGTGCCTCTCTCCTTGCAATAAGCTTGCAAATGACGCCGAGAAGCAGCGCAAGTGCGCAGGGGAGTGTTCAATAAAATACGGCGAATGCTATGCTCAGCAAAAGACTCAGATGAACCAGGAGTCGAATGAACGGTATGTCCAGCAAAGCTTTTTCGGATTATTCTCAAGAAAGCACTGCAAGGAATACCAAGGCCTTGCCGGCAAGGTGAAAGAGGAGGACCACCAGGAGGTCACTGAGCCTGACGAGTGCACCAAGCAGACAGACTGCAGCAAAGGCAGGGTGTGCAATGCATGCAGCAAATGTGTGGATGAAAACAAGGCAATCGTACCAAAAAATATTGAAG
>JAGVFV010000041.1 GCA_020057445.1 archaeon
GTCTCCCATGACAGAGTACCAGATGCGTGCCATTTCTGTGTGTGGTGCGAGGGTCGTTTAAAAGGGTTTCCAATCACCGGGCGGTCTATTGGTCTTTACTGTCAAGTAGATATGTATGGTAAAATTAATAAATGCAGAACAGTTCCTCTCATGACGGGGTGATACATTAGGTATCAGAATGAAAAGTTCGAACAAGTGGGAAGCATTCCAGCAGGTGCGTTGGTCCTCAGGTTTCCTGGAACAAACTTGAAGATGCTCTATGAGAGCAGTACGGCATACATCAATAAGAGTGATAATGTCGGACATCTTTCTTTGGCTATCAGGGATTTTGAGACTGAAGAGGATGGTGAGGCTGAAGGGTTCGTCGGAGGAATCGGCCGGATGATGGCTGAGCAGTTAAACAATCCTTCAGTCAAAAAAATGGTAAGAAAGATGTTGGCAGATCACGACCATCACCTTTTCTATTCCATGGCAGATGACGGGACTGAGATCGTGTGCATCCCTGGAACAGATGATAAGTTCCAGATCGATGACCAAAGCATAAAAGGGCTTGTCGTTGCCTCGTACAGCACGCATGGAGAGATACCTTCAGCTGAACAGGTGTATGGCCATCATGTTTCTGCAGTCTGTCATAGAACATTGTTATCGGATAGGCCTTTCATTAGACAAGAAGTGTTGGATTTGGCTGCAACAGTGAATGGCATTTACGAAAAAGCCTTTGGGATCATGAAGGAGTCTGGCTTTTAAGCATTTTTTTATTCTTTTTGAATACAGGATGTTTTTTTAAGACCAGTTCATTTCATGTCTGTCATGGTCTACGTCCCGAATGATTATTATGCGCGAAAAGCGCGCCGTCTTGGTTATGTATCGCGCGCCGTCTTCAAGCTTATGGAGCTTGACAGAAAATATGGCTTGCTCAAGCCAGGAATGAGCGTGCTTGACCTTGGCGCAAGCCCTGGTTCCTGGTCACAGTATGCATCCACAAGGATAAAACCCGGCGGCAGAATCACTGCCTTTGATCGCAATCATCTGGAAGTCTCTCTTGAAAATGTCAATTTCCTGCAGGGGGATATCGCTGATCATGTCGAAGAACTCTCTGCGATGGAGAAGGACATCGTGCTCTCGGACATTGCTCCTGATACAACAGGGTACAATGACCATGAGCGGTCAGTTGAACTCTGCCTTCTTGCGGTGCGGATAAGCAGCAATGCGGATGTGTTGGTGGCTAAGATCCTCTCCGGTCCTGATGATAGGAATGTCGTCGCTCATGCGCATGAATATTTTGGGAAAGTTATGTTGTTTCGGCCAAAGGCGACGCGGAAAGGAAGCAGGGAGTTGTATGTTGTCGGGAAGAAATGAATACGCATAAATGAATGTAATTCTGCTGTCAGTCTCCCCAGCCGTATTTCCATCCTTCCGGCGGTGAGGTTTTCAGGAGTTCGTCGAATGCCGGATCTGTTCCTATCTGGTAGTCGACGCTTCCTCCGCCTGGTTTGGAGATGCGTTTATACGCGGCTGAGATGCTCATCTCTCCCATGCCGACGACGCGATACCTGTCTCCATCAGGAGAAGGGACTTTGTGTTCAGGATACTTCCGTGACGGCACCATCTCGATAGGGATTCCTTTTTCTTCGAGAAATGCCCTGAGCATGTTCTTATGGAATTCTCCCATCCTTCCGAAGATGAGCACCGGCCTTTCTTCGAAGAGGACCTGCACGATCTTGAAGAGGCCTCCTTCTTCAGGAAGGCACCTGTATTCGACACTTGTCATAGGACTCGGGAAAGAAGGATGTCATTTAAAGGTTTCTACATGCCCGCATGAACTTCTTTCGCGCTCACTGGCTTGATGAGTATCCCGTCAGGTCGTGCTTCAAAGACACCGTAATCCTCTGGCTTGATCTTGAAGTCCTTCAATACTTTGCTCGGTATCCTGATAATGGTGGAATCTCCAAGGGAGCCGAATTTCCGCACAAGCTCTTTCCTGCCAGAGAGGATGTCAAACCGGAGGAGTTCTGACGAGGTGAAATATTCTTCTCCGCAGTTTTGGCATTTCATGCAGTTGAGGCGTATGCCTTCTTTCATCGTCTGGCCGACATTGACTTTTCCATTGCACTTATAGCAGGTTTCCATGAATTTTTTCATTTTTTTCTCCTCATTTTTGATGTTGGCTTGATGTGGATCAGGATGATATTCTCGTGCTCGACATAGGAAAGGCATAATGCCTTCCCTCTGTAAGGATACAGTACATTGTATTTGTTCTGGTTCTTCGAAACTAAAGTGTGCTGTCCGTTGTCGAGGATCTCAATAATGAATTCGAGTGGTTTTCCGATCTTGTCGTATTCTTCCTTAAAGTGCCAGGTAAATACCAATAATTTCCCTTTCCAGTGCAGGTCATCGGAAAATATCTATATCACCTAAATGATATCTATTATAAATAATAGATATTTATATGTTTTTCGGAAAAAAAGGATCAGACGTCCAGGTTCACGACTTTCTTCGCATTCTCTTCGATGAACTGGCGCCGCGGTTCGACGTCGTCTCCCATGAGTATCTTGAAGACCTGGTCTGCTTCGCTTGCGTCCTCTATGGTGATCTGCTTGAGCGTGCGTGTCGCAGGGTTCATGGTCGTGTCCCAGAGCTGGTCCGGGTTCATCTCTCCAAGGCCCTTGTATCGCTGGATAGTGATGCCTTCAGTTCCGATCTTCTTGAGGAGCTCTTCCTTTTCCTTGTCATTGAGGCAGTACGTGTGCTGTTTTCCTTTCTTGACAAGATATAGAGGCGGTTGTGCAAGGTAGACGTAGCCGTTGTCGATGAGTGGCTTCATGTACCTGAAGAAGAATGTCAATATCAATGTCGTAATATGGCTTCCGTCGACGTCTGAATCAGTCATGATGATGATCTTGTGGTAGCGCGCCTTCTCGATGTTGAACTCTTCGCCGATGCCGCAGCCGAGGGCAGTGATGATGACCGTGATCTCGTTTGAGCTGATGACCTTGTTGAGCCTTGCTTTTTCGACGTTGAGGATCTTTCCGCGAAGGGGAAGTATCGCCTGGTATTCGCGGCTCCGTCCTTGCTTTGCGCTATTATGGACAAAAACTCCTGATGCGAGGGCAAAATTATGGGTTCCTGGGACTTCCAGGTCATAGACGTCGATTGGCGTTTCGATTGGTATTATTTGCTTTATTTTGTGGTTGAAGTTTTCTGTCGTGTCTTCTATCCCGCAATAATCTCCAGTTGTGATGGTGATTTCTGAAGAAATTATTAGTGATTTGAGGAAAATACTGCTATCAAGATTTTTAGCTGGAAGATATGTGCCATCCCGCAACATGAAGAGGTGTTCAGGGGTGCAGATTATTTCTTCATTGTTATCTAGTATTATCTTGATCACTTTCGTTCGGGATTTGGTTTTTCGGACATTGTTGATTTGTTGAATGCCGATGCTTCCATCGTGCAATATTGTATAACAGAAGTGGCTGATTCCTTTTTTTTCCTCGGCAATGAGTTCTCTGAATGAAAGCGATCTTCCGTCCGCAAGGGCAATCTTCGTATCTCCGGAAAAGCAGCCTCCGGCAGAATCTCCCTCGACTATGTAGATCTCTGATTTTGCAGGGTCGCGTTCCTGGCAGTCTGCAAGCTTTCCCGGAAGTGTGGAATATTCAAGAGCGCTCTTTCTCCGTACGAGCTCGCGTGCCTTTCGCGCAGCTTCCCGCGCCTTTGCGGCATTCGCTGATTTCTCGATGATCTGCTTTGCCTCTTTCGGGTGCTGTTCGAGGTAGATGGTGAGTTGTGTGGAGACGATGGAGTCGACGATGCCTTTCACATTCGAGTTGCCAAGGCGCGTCTTTGTCTGGCCTTCGAATTGCGGCTCAGGAACCTTGAGGGAGAGGATGGCGGTCATGCCTTCGCGCACGTCGTCGCTTGAGAGTTTCTCATCCTTGATGATGCCTGCCTTCTCTCCAAAGTTGTTGAGCGTCCGCGTGATTGCGGTGCGAAATCCCGAGAGATGCGTGCCTCCTTCGTGCGTGTTGATGTTGTTGACAAACGTATGCACTGTCTCCTGGTATTCGTCGTTGTACTGGAGAGCAAGCTCGACTTCCACGTTCTCCTTGCTGCCGGAGATGTAGATGATGTCGTGGAGGAGGTTTTTCTTGGTGTTGAGGAATTCGACAAAGCTCTTGATGCCTCCTTCGTAATAGTATTCTGTAGATTTCCCGTCGCGCTCGTCGTTGAGCACGATCTTGATCCCTTTGTTGAGGAAGGCAAGTTCGCGAAGGCGAATGGAGAGCGCGTCGAATTCGTATTCGATGGTCTCCGTGAATATTTCAGGGTCTGGCCAGAAATGGACAGTAGTCCCTGTCTTGTCGCTTGTGCCTGTCTCTTCAAGGCCGCCTGTGGCGTCGCCTTGGTGGAATCCTTGGAAATAGACCTTGCCGTTCTTGTAGACAGTCACCTCAAGCTTTATGGAAAGCGCGTTCACGACGGATACGCCGACGCCGTGAAGCCCTCCTGAGACCTTGTAGGAGTTCTTGTCGAACTTCCCTCCTGCGTGGAGTTTCGTCAGGACGACCTGCAGGCTTGACATCTTGTATTTCTCGTTGTAGTCCACAGGAATGCCACGGCCGTCGTCCTCGACGCTGACAGAGTTGTCCTTGTGGATGGTGACGATGATGTTCTTGCAGAATCCGACCATGGCCTCGTCTATGGAATTGTCCACGACCTCGAATACCAGGTGGTGGAGGCCTCGAGGGCCAGTGCTTCCGATGTACATGCCTGGCCGTTTCCTGACCGCGGAAAGTCCTTCAAGGACTGTTATCTTCGACCCGTCATACGCCTCTGCATCTTTCTTGTCTGCCATGGTTTTCTCGTCGGAGAATCTCAAGATTTAAGGAGTGGGGTCTCTTTAAAAACGTTTCGCTGGCATACGCGGTGCTTACTGGTGCAAGAGACATTGTTTGGCTTGGGAACTGCTTTTGACCGATACCTTTTTAAAATCCAGTTCTGGGTAAGGAGTCCATTACATTTAAAGGTGATACGCATGGGATTGTTTAGCAAGTCAAGATCTTCTGGTCCTGGTCAAGATAGTCAGTTTGGAGTCATTGACACTCCATCGAAGACGATCGATGGAGTTCCTCTGCAAGCACGTATTATGCAGAGGAAGTTTGCAGAAGCGCTTTCCTACTGCCAGGAGTTTGGGGAGAGAGGTATCCAGTTCCTGAGTTTTCATCTGGAGCACCTGGGGGAACAATCGAGTTTTGTAGAAGTCGCTTTCGACTGCGCGATCGCTCTTCGAAAACAAGTGCCGAATATGGAACACGTGGCAGTGCACATCGCTGTCGGGGAAAAGAGAAAATATATAGGACCGACAGGGTTCCTTGACAAGATATACAATCTTCCGAAGGAAGATCGTGATGCCTTGTTGCAGCATTCAGATATCGTCGATAGACTCAAAAATGATATGTGGCACTACGTGACTGATGACGGGGTGCACAGTTATCAGACATTATTGAAATATCCGGATTTTTTATCGCTTCTGAAAAATAATGTGGCAAACCGCTGCATGAATGAATATTTTATTTCCCAAAA
>JAGVFV010000148.1 GCA_020057445.1 archaeon
GACGACGCAAACGTCATCTGGGGCGCACGGGTCACCGACGACATGAAAGGACGGCTCACAGTAATGACAATCATAACAGGGGTCAAAAGTCCGTGGATTTTGGGAAAGCACACGCAAAAAGAGACAGCAGCTGCACGGCAACAAATGTCCGATGAACTCGGCATCGAGATCGTCCACTAAGGACGATCACCTTGCCTTGATCCCGTTTTCGAAGAACAGGATCAGAACAACGGCAAAAAAGAATCATTTACACTCCTTCGTGGATTCGTTCTTTGCCTTCACTAATCACCCCCAACGATCTTCGTGAAGGCAATTTTTTTTTTTTTTCTCTCACTCCGGTCTTGTTTGTCCTTGTTGGTCATTGAGAATTCTAACCTGGCTTTCGCCAGGCACTGTCCCGCGCATATGCGCGGGCTTAGGTGGCCGCCCACTTTCACGCTCAGGGGCGGCCAAAGAACTCCCCGCCCAGCGGGGACATATGCCGCGCGATAGCGCGGACACATCCTGTTGTCATTCATTAACATTATCCATATAAATGAGAGGATATTCCCCTCATCATATGATACTTCCAGATAAGATCACTTTAGAATTCGCAAAAGACCTCGTCGTTGAAGTGGGAGAGTTCCTCTTAAAAGAACAAAAGAACCGCAAACTTGTCTCAGTGGATGACGTCACTTCCGCAGACAAGCACCACGGCGTCCACCTCGAACAAGACCACCACTTCGATGCCTATATCCGAGAAACCATAAAAAAAGCCTATCCCGCAGACTCCATCCTTGGCGAAGAAAGCGGACTCACCATAGGCACTTCCAATAGGACGTGGATGTACGATCCCTTGGACGGCTCAAGCCCATACCTTCATGGCAGTCCCACAGACTGGTGTGTAGCTCTAGGCAGATTCATCCAAGGAGAGCAGATCATCGCCGCAGTCTACATCCCAGGAACAGATGAGCTCTTCTATGCGCACAAAGACCACGGCGCATTCCTGACCAAGAACAGAGAGACGACCCCCCTTTTGACAACGGACGCAAAGCACCTGAACGAAGTCATCATGAGCTTTGGCGTCGACATGTTCCGCACCCACAGATACGATCAACTCTTCCACCCATTCGCAAGCGCAGTCCAAACATTCCGCGTCGTACGCTCAGGAGACCTCGAACTCTGCTACGCAGCAGCAGGACGGATCGGTCTTATCTACAACCACCAACAAAAGCCATGGGACTGCATCGGAGCACTCATCCTCACAGAAGCAGGCGGGAGGATACGACGATACGATCCAGGAAAATTCGGATTTGCAGAGAAGGCATTCACCATAGGACTTACACCTGAAGAACGAGTCTCATATCTTGCTTCTGGAAACACAGATCTTGATTACCAGGCAGAACACATCATCAAAACGCACGTCATAAAAACATGATTATTTCTACGTCATAAAAACATGATTATTTCTTCTTCTCCATGTACCCGCAGGCACCGCAAGACCAGCGGTCCTTATGGTCTCCCATGAAGAATCCCGGTCCGCACTTGGGACAGAACTTATTCTTCTTCTTGATCGAGCCGCCTTCAACAACATAGACCTGGGCAAGCTTCTGATGCTTCTTGCCTGGTTTCTTTCCGCCTTTGGCTGCTTTCTTCTCTGCCATCATTCACCTTTTTGCTCTTCCTTCTTTCCCTTGGGCAAAAGCCTCTTTTTCACATGCGCAGGCTCAATCGTATCAAGAATATCATTCGACTCATACTTATGGATAGTCACCTGCGCTTTCTCCTCGCCAAAATGCGTCTTGATGCCCTTAACAACAATCAGGTCTGGAGAAACACCCAACTTCTTTGCCATCTCCTTATGAACGTCAATACGGGAGGGTGTCTTGCCTTCAAAGAAGGCCTCTGCGGTAATTTCTTCACGTGAGAGAAGAGCGTTCTTATGAGTATTTCTGACTTCAATCTTCATCATCGCACCTTGATCGCATATTCCCCATTGAAATGGACATCGAGCTCCTTTGCAATGAAAGACTTCTCGCAGTCGACAATGAAGATCCGCCCCTGCCAGTTCGTCGAAAACGAGTCCTTCTTGCAGATAGGACAGAGATCCGCATCAACAAAGAGCTTGCATCTCCTACATACTTTCTTTTTCATAGTAGAAGAATCAGTAGGGGGTTTTTAAAGATTCCGCTCACTGAGCCAAGCTGACAGCCAACAGGCACGGCTGCAGCACGAAAGTGTATATTGATAGAAAACCAGATTTAGCAAACGAACGGTTCTGCTATGCCGCGTTCAGCTCATTGATCGTCGTCGTCAGCCAGACACAATATCTATCAGATCACGGGCAGTGATGATTCCAATCACCTTCTCGTTTTCAATAACAATCGCGTGCCTGAGCTTATGCTTATTCATCACCTTGCTCACATCAAGAAGACTCGCCTCAGGAGAAATAGCATACACTGATGATGTCATGACCTCGCCAACAGTCGTCGTCCTATAATCCTTCCCTTCTGCAATGACCCGTATCACAATATCCTGCTCTGTCATGATGCCGACAAGCTTCTCCTCTTTCAAGACGACAATATCCCCTATCTTCTTCTTCTTGAAAATCTTCACAGCCTCAAAAACAGTCATTTCCGGGCCGCAAGAAACAACTGGACTACTCATCCAATCGCGGATCTGTATGATGTTTTCACCTCTTCATTGTCATCCTGATAAAAACTTCTTTATAAAACTTACTTTTTCAGGTCCTCTTCGATCCAATCCTCTCTGCCAAGACCTGGCTGGCGCATGGTAAGGCCAAGCTTCGGATTTGCAATATCCTTATAGGACACGGCAATGATCCTTGCGACGCAGCGGTCATTGACCCGAAGGGATCTCTTCGTATCTTTTCCCTGCAGGGTCTTGTCTTTAGAAAAGGAGACAAAATCATTCATCGTCTGGCTGATATGGATCATGCCGTCGATAGGGCCAATCCCAATGAATGCGCCAAAATCCGCAATGTCCTTGATCCGCCCATGGATTACCTCATGCAGTTCCGGCTCAAAGCAGAGCAGATAGAATGTGGTGTCATAATACGTCGCCCCGTCTCCAGGGATGAGCACGCCTTCCTCGACTTTCTCGACAGAGAGCACATCAATGACCATGTTGAGGTCCTTTGAGATATACCCTGCGTATTTCTTCTTTATCTCGCCGACAATACCCTGGTTCATATCATCTGTGAACCTGTCAGGAGGAAGCCTTATGTAATCCTTGACCTTCACTTTGTAGAACATTTTTCACCTTTCAAGCATGACGCATTTTTTTTCGCGAAGCACGAGCACGCCAACCCCTTTCTCACGAAGCCTTTTTTTCAGCTCCTTATCCTGGGTCGCGACAAACTCATCTCTTCCTGCTTTCTCGAGGATAATCTCGTCAACGCTACCTTTTGCGGAACTGCCGACCATTTTTAAACTTTTTTGTTTTATCAATACCAGAGCAAGCTTTGCAGCATTCCTGTCCGACAGCTTTGCATGAGGGTTCTTGACGATATGATCCAATTCATCCACAGTCTTCTTGACTATAAACATGACTGCCTTTTTCGGAAGCGCGCTCTCTATCCCGGAAAAGATATCCACCCTCATGGTTCCTGGAATCAGGAGGAAATTCGTATCCAGAAACACGCGAGGAGACTTTTGGAAGAGCATATTCTCCAAATCCAGGCCCGGTTTAAATGTTTTTGTGAAACGGGCGCATCCCAAATCTCGCCCATGGTTCGGGAGAA
>JAGVFV010000077.1 GCA_020057445.1 archaeon
ATGGATCTCTCTTTTGGTGATACACATGGAAAAGCCGCTGATCTTAGTGACCAATGACGATGGATACGATGCGCCTGGCCTGCAGGCTCTCGTCTCTGAGATTAAGGACAGCTATAGGGTCGTCGTCTCGGCGCCAAAAGAGAACCAGTCTGGGATGGGCCGTGCTGTGCGGCTGAGAAGGCCGCTTGCCGTCGAGGAATATGACATCGATGGCGTGAAGACGTACGCTGTCGCATCGACCCCTGCGACTGCTGTGATCCTTGCGCTTTCTTCTTTTTTGGAGAGACTTCCCGATCTTGTCGTCTCTGGGATCAATAATGGTGAGAATCTCTCGCCCACGATACTTCGGAGCGGCACGTTTGGCGCTGCGCTCGAGGGGCGGATGTATGGCGTATCCTCTTTAGCTGTCTCTATTGTCCGTCCCATAGGTTTTCCGAGGGATGATGTCGACTTTGGATGTGCTCCTCAGATCGCTGCCAGGTTTATTGAGCATCTGCTTTCCTTGGACGGCCATCATTTCTTGAATGTGAACATCCCCTATGGCGCTTCGCTTGATACTTAGGTGTGGAACGCGCGGCCGGGCAGGAGAGAGCTTGATGTCCCCAAGGTGAGACGTGAGAACGGGATGTACATCATCGATACGGTAAAGCAGTATGCTGACGCAGAGCCCATGTCTGATGCAGACATCCTGATCAACAAGGGAAAGGTCACTTCGACGTATTTCGATTATGTGCTGCCTATGATATAGACTGATTCATGGGTCATCCGTAGTAGCTCGGCCTTTCCTTTTCCATCTCGCGTGCGCGTGCTGTCCTGAATTGGCTTTCAAGCTCTGCGTATGCTTTCTCGATGTCCTTGCTTGCGGACGGCCGAACCACTTCAAGCGCTTTTTCAAAGTCTTTTGAGGTGACCTTGCTTGCTTGGAGGTTGCTGTCACGTAGCGCTATGATTGCCGCTTCCCTGCAGATCGCTTCGATGTCTGCGCCGACGTATCCTTCTGTCTTCTTGGCGAGATCGTTGATGATGGCGTCTCGTTTCGGGGTTGTTTTCTCTTCTTGCTCTTCTGTCTTTTTTGTCTTTTTCCTTGTCTTCTTTTTTGCGGTCTCTTCATCCTCGAGAGGTACGTTCTTGAGGTGGATCTTGAATATGCTTTTTCTTGTCTCAAGGTCAGGCACTGGTGTGAGGATGATGCGGTCGAAGCGGCCTGGCCGCAGAAGCGCAGTGTCGAGTATGTCTGGCCTGTTTGTCGCTGCGATGATGACGATGTCGTTTAACATCTGGAGTCCGTCCATCTCCGTGAGCAGTTGGTTGACCACGCGTTCTGTCACGTGGGAATCGTCGCTCTGTCCGCGCCGTGGCGCGATCGAGTCGACTTCGTCAAAGAAGATGATGGTGGGGCTTGCCTGGCGTGCTTTCTTGAAGATCTCGCGTACAGCCTTCTCGCTTTCCCCGACCCACTTGCTGAGGAGTTCAGGCCCTTTGACTGAGATGAAGTTTGCTTCAGTCTCTTTTGCGACTGCCTTCGCAAGGAGTGTCTTTCCTGTCCCTGGAGCGCCGTAGAGCAGGATTCCTCGCGGTGGGCGGATGCCCATGCGGGTGAATATTTCCGGGTGCTTGAGCGGCCATTCGACAGCTTCCTTGAGCTGCTGCTTGACACTGTCAAGGCCGCCGATGTCGTCCCATTTGACATTTGGCATTTCGATGAGAACTTCTCGGAGAGCTGATGGTCGTACGAATTTGAGCGCTTCGTAGAAGTCGCGTGAAGTGAGATAGAGTTTTTCGAGGAGTTCTGGAGGGAGCGCTTCTTCTTCGTGGAGTTTGAGATCCGGAAGCACCCTGCGAAGCACGATCATCGCTGACTCTCTTGCAAGCGCCGCAAGGTCTGCGCCGACGAATCCGTGGGTGATCTGCGCGATGTCAAGAAGCCTGATGATGCGGCTGTCTTGGCTGATATCCTTGAATTGGCTGGAAAGCTTGTCTATGTCGATATTCTTGAATTCTGGCTTTTCTGCAAGGATTTTTTGCGCTTTTTTTTCAAAATTTTCTGTGGTGAGCGTCGCCTTGTTCTCTTCTGCGAGTATGACTGCTGCAAGGGATTCTTTTGTTTCCTTCGGGAAGTTTGCCTCGTTGAGTGCCATGTTGATGTCAAAGAGAGGCATGTTCCTCGTGTGGATCTTGAGGATGTTGAGTCGTCCTTCTTTTCCTGGGACGCCGATCTCGATCTCCCGATCGAACCGTCCAGGCCTTCGTAGTGCAGGGTCGAGGGAGTTCGGGATGTTCGTCGCTGCGATGACGACGACTTTTCCTCGTGATTTCAATCCATCCATGAGTGCGAGGAGCTGTGCGACCACGCGTCGTTCGACCTCTCCTTTGCTTTCTTCGCGTTTGGAGGCGATCGCGTCTATTTCGTCGATGAAGATGATGGAGGGCGCGCCTTTTTCAGCCTCTTCGAATTTCTTTCGCAGGTTCTCTTCTGACTGTCCGTAGAATTTGCTCATGATCTCTGGCCCGTTGATGACGAAGAAGTTGGAGTTGGTCTCGTTTGCGACCGCTTTTGCGATGAGTGTCTTTCCCGTCCCCGGTGGTCCGTGGAGGAGCACTCCTTTTGGCGCCTCTATCCCGAGGCGTTCAAATATCTCCGGGTGCTTCAGCGGGAGTTCCACCATCTCCCTGATCTTCTTGATCTCTTCTTCAAGGCCGCCGACGTCTTCGTAGGAGATGTCTATGGTCTTATCTTCTTTGAGTTCGCTTGCTTCCGGGTTGAAGACGACTTCCGTGTTCTCTGTGATGAGGACCGGCGTCTTGGGGAGCGTGTCTATGATGACGAATTTGAGGTCGCCAAATCCGAATCCCATCATGGTCTCGTCGATCATGCTGAACATGTCTGGGAAGAACGGTTCGTCGAGCATGGCTGTCCGCCTTCTTCTCGTGCCTCCGAGGCTGACGATGTCCCCTTTGACTATCGCCCGTCCGAGGAGCCCTTGCTTGAAGAAGAGGGGGTTTGCCCTGATCATGATGCCTTTTCTCGCTGGCGCGATGATGACTTTCTTTGCTTCTTTGACTGATTCTGGCTTGGTCACTTCGACCATCTCTGAGATGGATGTTTTTGCGTTCCTTCTGATGAGGCCGTCCATGCGGATGATGGAGAGGCCAATGTCTCCAGGAAGGCTCCGATCAGCGATGGCGACAGTTGTGCGTCCGCCCACGATCTGGACTATGTTTCCAGGCCGTATGTCAAGTTCGCGCATCAGGGCTGAATCGATCCTCACAATGCCCTTGTTGACGTCGTCTTGCATCGCTTCCTGGACTTTGAGTTTTATGGCTTGCATGGGTTTGGAAAAAGGGGGATTCTTTATATATTTTTAGTATTTGTTTAGCACCCTAAGGTCGAAATTCTTTCTTTTTCAGACGCTGGCGCGTTGCGGGGGGTTGCCCCCACGGGGACGCAGCGCCTTAAGATGTCACATCGAGGATTTCGAAGGTGCTAAACAAATACTATTTTTAGGAAAAGGGGATGCAGATAACTTTTAATTCAGTCGTTGTGAGCGGCATCTTTGATATCGCACACGGTTTGCGGTGGTATCCTTTAAAAGGCAGCATAAGAATTATCTATTGTCATGGCTATTTTTCCGGAATCTTCTTTCTTTTCTTTTTTTCGGGTTCATCGAGATAGTTTTCTTTGCTCATTATTGGTCTTTTTGTCCTATTTTCTAGTTCAAATCTTGCTTTTTTTGCGACTTTTCCGCCTTGTCTTGATACTTTTTTGTGTTCGGGAAAGCTGGTCGGATTCTTTACCCGTTCTATTTCTGCTGTCGAAGCTTCACCAAGCATGGTGAATATGAGTTCGAGATCAGTCATGTGGTCTCTCAGGTTCTCTTTTTTCAATCCTTTGAATCTCTTGTATTCTGCAGGTGACATGCCGAATGAAGCTTTTGATATCTCTGCTGTCAATATGGAGAAGTTCTCTTGCTTGTTGACCCCTCTTTTTTTCCATTCATCTGTTAAGTCTTGCCTGACTGCAATCCCTCTCAGTCGCTTGTCGATCCATTGCTTTGAGTAACCTTTTTGTTCGTAGAGTGCCTTCATGCGTTCCTGTGCAAGTTCGGGGTTTTCTATCTCCTGTACTCGTTCGTAGCCGACTTTTGCCAGCCAGATCTTGAATGGTTCTGCTTTTGGGGAGGGTATTGATTGTATTATTCTGAATAGTGTTTCTGTATTTGCGCAATCCGTCTCATATTCCTTTCCGTCTGTCGATGGTAATTTCAGTTGTACGATTTTCTCGTACAACTCAAAACCCTCCTCTTTGAGCTTAATCTTCAAGTCAGACCAGTACCTCCTCGGGATAGAGCTATCCGTCAAGACTGCAATGATATCGACAATGGAGAAGAACCAGCCTTTATCCTGCCAGATTCTCCTGATTTTCTTATCTTGGAAGACGACGAGAGATTTGTCCATCTTGATCATATTAGCAGATAAACTATTTTTATTTATAAACTTCACGCAAAGATGTCCAGTCGATGAGAAAGAAAGACTATTCAGGTCTATGAGGCTGGCAGCCTATTAATTATCTCTGAAGTCTACCTTGCTACCATGGGCCTTTTGTCGAATATAGGTGAACCGCCGCCGGATAGTGTCCGAAATGTCTTGTCTTGTCCGTGCCAGCAGCCGATTCCGCAGGAGGTGACGATGTAATGATATGTTGTTAGCCTCTGCAGTCCTGAAATGGTCACTGCGTGGCTTGTCACCTTCGCTGCCTGGTGTGCTTGTTG
>JAGVFV010000113.1 GCA_020057445.1 archaeon
CCCGCGGTTCTGGGAGAACGTGGGAAATGCCCAAGTGTATTCATTCTTGCCAAGACAGGTGCTTATCGGTGATTATGGAGACGGCCAGGATACTGCTGTCGCTGATTTCGACGGGGACGGAGATTATGACCTCTTCCAAGGGTATGATGACGGAAGGTTGCGGTACTTCAAGAATGTCGGTACAAAGACGAACGCGTCATTCAAGGATGTCCATCGCGGGGACCAGGGCAACAATTACCTCCCTGACCAGGGAGACTGGTCACGTGTGGGCGCTGTCGACATCAATAACGATGGAAAGGCAGACCTCATGATCAATGACGTCGAAGCGAGTGTCGGCTACCAGTACCTGCTGCGAAACAGAGGGGCATATACTGATCCTGTAGACAGGAGCAAGAACCCCTCATGGATCTGGGAGGGAAGCATATTCACCAATCCGAGCAGTTACAACTACAACAAGCCTGCCGCGGCAGACCTTGACGGCGACGGCGACATCGATCTTGTCGTCGGCGATGAATATGCGAGATTGCTGTACTACAGGAATGAGGGCACGCAGGAGCTTCCGTCCTATGTGTTTGATTCCAACCTGCTGTCCATCCCGAACTATTGGGCAAAGCCATCCGCTGTGGACGTCGACGGCGACGGTGATTTCGACATCATCGCAGGAAGGAACGACGGCTATGTCATCCACGCGACGAACATCGGCACGTACGCGACCGCGACGACGCTTTCCCTGAAGAACAGCCTCGGACAGGCGATCGTCGGCGCATCTGTCGTCTTTTCTGATGATTCAGGAGTCGTCTGCAGCAATGCGACAGACAGCAAAGGACAGGTCAGGTGCCAGATCGCCTATGTGGGCAACCGCGGCAAGATCGCGGTGAGCGGCGCAAGCGTCGGCACTGCGACCCTTGGCATATTCTCGCCAACCTCAAAGGGATCGACCATGATGACACTGAAGACTGCGTCATCCTCGTTTGGCATCGACATAGCACGCTTCGTCTTCCAGACCTATGGCAAGGATTCCCTTCCAAAGCCCATGCGTGTCGAGGTCGCTGACGATGGTGTGACGCTGTTCTCGAAGCTGACAGACGGCAACGGCTTCATCGACGGGTTCTTCCCGAAAGCATACCTGGAGAACAGGCAGGAGCCTTTCACGCAGAACAGGATCCAGTATGACATCACCCTCGAGAGGAACCAGGATTACACGAACGATCTCGTGCTCCCGGGCGTGTTCGCGCCAAACGAGGTCAACTTCAATGGCGCAAGCGAGGCAACGAAGCTCTACAAGTTCATGAGCACGCACCAGATGTCGACGGATTCCGAGTATAAGGGATTCATCATCTATCCCGCGCTCACCGCGCAGCGGAGCTATGCGCTCCAGGATTCTGTCCCTTCGAACTTCACCTATACAGGGCAGGCACGGGTGGAGTATCTCAGCTTCTCATGTCAGAAGGCGGTGAGCGGAACATCGCTCTTCATCAACGGCTCGACTCCTGGATGCAGCTTCCTCACCATACCTGTGGATACGGCAGGGAGCTGGCTGAAGTATGAGTTCACCGTGCACACGCCGTCGCTTGACTATTTCATCAGCCACGGGCTGACCAACCAGAGCTACAGCTTCGCAGGAGCGCAGTTGACATTGATATCATAGAGGACAGATGAAGGACAATAGAGAGATCAAGATGGAAAAGAAGGATGGAATGGACATGAGGACAGCGTCGGTAGCTGTCGCTCTTTTCCTACTGTTCCTCTTGCCTGCCTGTTCAGGAAAAGGAGGGAAGGTGACAGTGACTGAAAGTGAGAAAGGACGCACCCACACCTTCACCTACATGTCTGACGGCACGAGAACCATCCTCGACGGTTCATTTTCCATTGACGGCAAGCTGTATCCAGGCATGCTGCTCTATGACGGAAAATACAGCTATGTGGTGAGGAAGGATCCTGACCAGTGCATCAGGTTTGGCATTCCCGACAAGGTCTTGTTCGGATTCATGCCATGGGACGGCAAGGAAGGCAATGTGACCGTCCTTGAGAAGGATGCGAAGGGAAGGATCATCACTTATCAGGTCGAACGGGAAGGGGCACTGTCGACTGTCACTATCGAAATGATGGAAAGCGCGCTTGAGGCAGGAAAGGCGATGGAGTTTACCACGCCTGCGGACTGTGTCAATGATGAGGAGGCGTATACCATTGGATAAGAGAGCTGCGGAAGGACAGAGAAAGGGGGGACAGAGTGGATAAGAAAGGACGAGGAAGGATGCTTGGAATTGCCATCCTAGTCATGATGCTCTCCTTCGCAGGCATCATCCTCACAGACCTTGCGCTCGCCGCAAGCCCGCCTACCGTCACGGTCACGTTCCCGAACAACGGGGAGAACATGACAGCACGCTACATGAACATCACCTGGACTGCGAGCGATCCTGACAGTGATCCTGTCTCTCTCAACATCTTCATCGACATCAACAACAGGTCAGAGGACGGTTCCCTGCAGGTGGCGACAAGCGAGCCAAACGACGGCAAGTTCACC
Source organism: archaeon (assembly GCA_020057445.1). Taxonomy (GTDB): domain Archaea; phylum Nanobdellota; class Nanobdellia; order Woesearchaeales; family JAHJEM01; genus JAHJEM01. The sequence continues at coordinate 2,525 of JAGVFV010000113.1, forward strand.
CTTGACTTCCTCCCGCTCGGGCTTCCTGAAGATGCATATTTCGTGCGCGTGGACGCTGTCGCTGACATCGACCGGGTGACTGATTATTCCAACCGCCCGTTCAACAAGAAAGGATTCTCTGTGCAGGCGACATCCTTGACCTATCCAGTCACTGTTTCTTTGCTCCAGACGCCGACAGTCGCGTTTGCGCCTGACCTTGCCACGTTTGGCAGGGGAATGTATCCCGTCCGCTTCACCGTGTCTGACCCGCAGGGATCTTCTCTCTATGCGACTGTCTATAATTCGACAAGCCAAGGAAACAGGACAAGCCTGATCCTTGCCCAAGTCTCGCTTGCAGACTATTGCCTTGATCCTGACAA
>JAGVFV010000092.1 GCA_020057445.1 archaeon
ACGCTCTTCCGATCTAGTGCCCTTCGAAAGACGACACTGCATCGGAGTGTTCGCCATCATCGGTCTCATCATCTTGATGATGGTCATGATTGATGGGACCGCACTCTACTTCCATAACAACAGCACAGGAGTCAGAAACATAGTCTCCCTGAAGACTGCCATCATCATCGCTCTCGCGAGCCTGATCATATGGTCCGTCCTATCCTTCATAACCGCCTTTCGGAAGAATGACTTTCGGATCATTCTGATGATCCTCTTCAGTTCCTATTTCTTTGCTTCTTTTCTCGCAGGAAGGTGCCTCATGGATAACGAACAGGGAGGCGGCAGGTCCTCTGCGTACTTCCTTCTTGGGAGCGTTTTCGTGTCGATCATTATGCTCTTCTTCTTGCACAACACGTGCACGAAAATGTATCGCATGATCGAGGAACAGGAAAGAGAGGCAGGACAGAAGGCCGAAGGTGAAGGAAGGATCACGTAGGAGGAGAGCAACGAAGATTCCGAACGCGATTTTGAGTGCGCCTGAAACCATAACAGTTCTACCATCTTCGTCCTGGAGGATTCTCGCCGGAATAAGGATCATTCCAGTCAGGCGCACCTATCATAAGGGGCAAGGAGGCTGTCGATGGAAACGCTTTTGCTTCCACTCATCCTGTCAGGAGTCTGTGTCATGCTTGCCGTGGTGATGCTGCTCGTGAAGCCTCCGCATGTAAAGATAATCATCCTCATGCTGCAGCTTTTTGCGACAGCCGCCGCAAGCATCTCCATCGCCATTGCGACAGATGATGCGACAGGTAGGCAAGCGATCTCCAGCTTGCTGTGGATGGGCGGTCTCATGCTGCTCGTGATCAGCGTGAGCCTGAGAAAGTAGGCTGCTGCCCTTCTCGTGTGGAGGCCGATGCACAAATACACCATCACGATATCGGGTCTTCCCACGGCCGCGGCGGCAGCCTAAGTTTTCGGTCACGAAAGACAGTGTTTGATAAAGCACTGATTCAAAGGGAGGTAGTACGATGTTCATAGCAGGAGCAGTCTGCGGACTTGTCTTATGCATAGCCTGCTTCATTGCACTTTTCCGGTCCATCGCAGAATTCCTTGAATTCGGTTTAAACATTCATTCTCTCTGGTGGCTATGGACGATAATGGGAGGGATTCTTGTCCCTGGTGTCTTCTTGGGGATCAGGCAGATAGTGCTCGCGAGGACTCCTGAGTTGCAAGGATCGTTCTCTTCTTTGCTGCTGGTCATCTTAGGTTCCATCCTCGCGGTCCTGTTTGCATATATCCGGTTCTTTCCAAGAAAGAGATACATATGAGGATAACGTACAACAGTCCTGTCGTGCTGACGTATGCGTTCGCGTCGTTGGCTGTGCTCGGGCTCACCGCGCTCGCGCCAGGGCTCATGGGTCTTTTTGCAAGCTCGGGCAACCTCGCCGATCCTGGAAACATCCTGTATATCTTCGCTCACGCGAACCTGATGCACTTCGCAGCGAACATGATGCTGTTCCTGCTCCTTGCCCCTTTGATCGAGGAGAAGTACGGATCGCCCTGGTTCCTCCTCATGATCGCCGCGACCGCGATAGCGACAAGCGTATTGAACGCTGTTTTCTTCCATTCGGGGATCATCGGCGCGTCAGGCATCGTCTTCATGCTGATCATCCTGTCGTCCATCACAACGGCAGGGGCATCCCGCTGACGTTCATCCTGGTATTCCTGCTGTACGTGGGAAAAGAGGTCGTGGATGCGCTCAAGCCTGACCACATCAGCCAGTTCGCGCACGTCATCGGCGGATTCTGTGGCGCGATGTTCGGGCTGATGAAGAGGAAGGCGTCCTAGGAACATGCGGATGACCTAGGAACATGCGGATGAATAACGAACAGTGAAGGGGGAATGCCATGCTCAAGTTCGAAAACGGTACTGAAGTCGTTGTGCCTGCAGAGGAAGTGGTGCTTGCCGTCGGGAACGCGATGTACCTCCTTGCTGAGATCGAGCAGATGAGGTGGACATCCTGGGACGAGATGGTGGACTGCATCATTGAAAAGCTTCCGGCAGGTATCGTCTTCCTCTCGGTGCATTTCATCCGAGTGTTCTGCGAAGGCGGGGAAACACGCCTTTTCACCGTAGACAAGGACACCAGGATGTCGCTCATCGCCTCGAAGAGCGATGTCTATTGCAGCGCCATTCGCAGTGGCAAGTCGTTTCGGGTGGAGTTCTACATCGGGTAAGGCAACAGAAGCAAGAAGTGAATCTTGAAGTCCTGAACACGGATAACATCCGGGAGGAAAGTCATGCAATACTTTGAATCTGGCGCAATGCGCAGTGTCGACGCGGATGAGGTGATGAGGAAGACCTCGGACATTCTTTTGAATGTGGACACGCTTGAATCGTGCATCTGGGACTCCTGGGACGAGATGGTCGAGGACGTCACAAAGTTCCTGAGCACGCATCCGGAGATCCATTTCATGTCCATCCGCTCGATCGAAGTCAAGGTCGAAGGCGAGTTGGAGAAGTTCTGGCCGGTCATCGTCGTGGACAAGGAGATCGCGCGCAGGCTGCACGATTCCGTCGGCGACCCTCGTTATGAGATGTATCAGAAGGGGCATTCGCTGAGCGTCCAGTTCACCATCGGTTAACGTGCCCACCGACAACCGGGCACAAAGGTGAGGGAGGGTTGTGATTACCTCATCGCTCTGGGCAGGGTTGCTATTGCTGCACCTGTTTCTTGTGAGAGGAAATCCGTGCCTTCCCTTTTAATCATTCGCGTCCGAGAACTGACAAAAAAACCAATTCGGCATCTGAGGTCTGTATCCCTCACGGGCGCGAAAGCATCAGAGAGGAAAGGAAGATGAAGAAGCAGAAAAAGGAACTCTTGAATCCTCCTTCGTTGGACTTCAAGGATTACGGCCCGCTGAGACGGTTCATCGCTGGGTCATTGCGAAAGGGATTCTCCCTTCTTGAGGTGGTGAAGGCCGCGAAGAAGGAGATGTGGAGCCTTGGAACAGTCCTTTCTTTGGTCCCCCGCAAAAGACTGACAGAATATGAACTCACTATGTTGTTCATCGGGTTGAAGATCAATCCTGCAGCAGAGCATGATATGCTTCGTGATGATGCAGGTCTCTCTTCTTCCAAGATTGTCAACCTTTGCATCCCCTGCTCTGTCCCCCCGATCATCGCGTTTCGCCATCTGCGGAAGGTGATGGACATGAGGGATATCATTCCTGCTATGCTCGATGCGTGGGGCACAAGCACCACGACTGACACCCTTAGCGAGGTGCAGTTGACGCTGTCGGAGCTCTCAGAAGTGGTCCGAGCCATGCTCGACCAGGGGATTACTGTTGACATTACATTTGAAATTCTCGACAAGATCACGGCAGGAAGGATCCTTGCCTGGTATATCCTGGACAAGAAGCTTGCGGATGCTGGAGTCTATGTCGTTCACCGCGAGCGCATCAAGAACCAGCTCAAAGGCAGGGCAATCACGAAAATGTTGATCTCACGGATGTCTCAGAAAGGAAAGTGAGATGAAGAAAGAAAAGCAGAAAGTGAAGCCGAGGCAGAAAGGAAGTTCGACGCTGCCAAAACCAGAGAAGAAAGCGCACAGCTTTCTTAAACTCAGGAAATACTTTGAAGTGTCGCACGGCAAGGGGACGTCGCTTGTCGAGCTGGTTGCTAAGGCGAGGAAGGCAAGATGGTCTCTGGAGAATATCATCGGTGCGCTCCCTTCCAATGCCACGTTCAATGAGCATGCCAGCCTCTTCATGCAACTCAAGGTCGACCCGTCGAAGTACGGAAAGATGTTCATTCTGGATAAGAAATTCACTCTCCCGCAGATCATGCTCATGTCCGACGCCTGCGACATCCCGCATGAGACAGTGATTCGTCATCTACTGTACTTGAAGAATGTGGGAGAGGTCGCCAAGTGCGCGATGGAGATATGGTCTGCAACAGTGATGATACGCGCGTTCAGCCAACTGCGGCTGACGCATGAGGAGCTGGCGACATTTGCGCGGGCGTTGTTGGACAAGGGATGGCACATCGATGCTGTGGTCGATGCTCTCGACAGGATAACACCCAACAGGAAGCTGCCTGTCTCCCGGCTTGACGCCCGGCTTGAAAGCGAAGGCATCTACATCTACGACCGGAACCGCATCAAGGAGCATTTCTCCGGAAGAGGATAAGAGTCAAGGGTCGTCTGCAAGTGACAACTACGCTTAACATCCTTACGAAGGTCCCAGAAAGGATGAGATGAAGAAAGAAAAGCCAAGGCAGAAGGAAACGCTGATGCTGCCAAAGGTTGGGAAGACTGCGCACGCCTTGAAATCGCTCAAGGTGTACCTTGATAGATGTTTTCACAAGAGAAACTCCCTCATCGATCTTGTGCAGGAGGTGCGAAAGGCAGGATGGTCATTTGAGCAGATCGTCTATGCGCTTCCACTCCATGTCACGGTCGATGGATATGAAGGATATCTTGGACTCTTCCTGCATTTCGGGATTGACCCGTCGGAGCATTCCAAGACCCTCCATCTGCAAAAGGACTTCACCATCATACAGATCCTCAGCTTATGCGGTGACTGCCATATCCCGGTGGAAAAAGTCGTTCGTAATCTGCAGGAGTGGATGGATATAGGCGAGGTCGTCATCTGCGTGCGTCATGCCTGGGGGGAGACGATCACGTTCGATGCGCTTGCAAGGATGAAGTTGACCCTCCCTGACATCGCAAAGGTCGCACATGCGTTGCTCGACGAGGGAGCTGACCAAGGAGCAGTGGTGCACAGCATCGGATGGATTGCTCCAGGCCGCGTGTTTCCTTCCCGGCTTGACAAGGAGCTCAAGAAGGCAGGCGTCTACCGCTGCCATCGGGAGCACATCAAGAACCATTTCGCCGGCAGATAGGCCGTCAGTTCGGTTGTTAGGCGCTGTCAAACAGGTACATGGAAAGGAGTCAGTCATGAGTGCACTGAAGACTTTGCAGGAGAGCGAGATGCTTCTTCCGGCAGAGGAGGAGATCCTGCGGGATGTCCAAGAGGGGAAAGCAAGGGTCTCTCGGCTGAAGGAGAAGAGGAGATGTCTTCTTGGGATCGAGCAGGTGGCAGCTGATGCTCTTCGTGAGCAGGAAGACGAGTCTCACACAAAGGTCGCAGACCTCCGAAGGACGTCGAAGCTGCGAAAGAAGATGTCCGAGACGAAGGGTGCGAAGATCCTCAGCCTGGATGCGTTCAGGCTCCGGAACCGCGACGGGTCGCCGAAGCTTGCGGTCTTCTCGCTCAAGCATCCTGACTTCACCATCTCGACAGAGGAGTATGGATTACTCGATAATCCAGGCAACGGAAGACTGGCTGACATTGTAGGCTATGCCCTTATCATCGCCACCTTCATCGGGAGCATCGCCTTCTTCGAGATGATGTTCCACTGGGGACGCATCGGTTGGTTCTGGGAGGGGCTCGTCGGCGGCGTTGCGGGAGTGGTCGCGGTCGTCCTGGAATGCCTGATCATGTTCGACCTCGCGGGTTGGATCTATCACAAGACCCATGATGCCTGGCTCTGGCCCATCCTTCCAAAGGAGATGGCCTCTTGCTACGAGGACGTCATCGAGACCTTGCGTGAGAAGAAGAGAGTGATGGGATCGAAAAAAGGTCTCGAGTGGAAGGCATCTTACCGCGGGGTGATCCCGGATGAGGTGAAGGGCAAGATCAAGCAGGCACGCCGCATATTCAAGCAGGTCTTCATCGTCGCCGAGCCGGAGAAGTGGAGCCTGGAGAAGGTCACATACCCTCCAGGGGATCCCCTGGTTGTCGGCTGGGACGGGAAGCTGCTGTGGCTGGTCGACTCGTTTGACACGACCCCTCTCGAGGAGTACGTGAAGCTCGAGTACGCGACCAAGAAAGAGTAACGTCAAACAACTCATTGAGAGACCTGTAAGGTCTGCTCGTTAGGCGCTGTTCGCGTCTGGGGTGTTCGCAAGCGGACCGCAGCCAATAATCTTGAACCTGCGTACGTCCCAGTCGGCATCCCGGACGCGGTTTTCTACCATGACGCACAGGAGGATGTAATGAGTAGTGAGAACGGGGCTTTCTGGGGACGGCCTCTGCCAAAAGCAGTTGGTGAAGCAGGCGCGTTCTGGGG
>JAGVFV010000087.1 GCA_020057445.1 archaeon
CCACAAAGTGAGGGGTATCATCGAAGGATATGCAAAGGAGTTTCCGTATTTTCACCGCCAATTGGCCAAATACTCGCTCGATGAAGGGAAGTATGATGAGGCATTCGACCATATCGCACGGTTCATGGCCACAGAGAATCTGCCGAAGATGTTCGACCTGACGAGCTTTGACGCGTTCATCGACCTGAGTCGCCTGGCAAGGGCTGATAAGACTCTTCCAGAGACGCATGTGAAGGCCGGTTCTGCATACCTGCTTCTTGGTTCTCTTGACGATTATGCAAAGGCAGAGAGGGAATTTGCGCTTGCGAAGGATTGTGCAGGGGAGAAGAAAGAGGAATATGCGCTCCTCCATGCGCTGTTCTTGTCTGCGATAAGGGGGATTGAGGATCAGAAAACGAGAGATGCTTGGGTTGCAACTGCGAAAGATATCATGGCTGACGAGTCTCTTTCGTACGAACCAATGAGCGAGACGACGAACAGGGTGTATGCGAAAGGTTCACCGTTCCTCCGTGGCCAGGTTTTGTTCAAGGAGAAGCGCTCGCTTGAAGACGCTGTCATGGAGATCGAGACAAATAAGATGGTGCAGAATGTGCTGGAAGGGACAGGGTTTAGTACGGCAACGCATGTCGCTGTTATCGATAAGCCAAACCCTGTTCTTGTCATGCGTCGTGAGGAAGGAGAGACCTTGTGGGAGAAAATCCAGAGGAGGGAATATTCCATAGATGATTTCATGGCAGTCGTGCCGATGTTTGCGAGGATCCATGCGAGGATGCCCTATGACCGGCTGGAATTGGATCCGAAGGCAAAGATTCTGAATCGTCTGGAGAGGATGGGTGTCAAGGACAGCATCCGCGATGGGATTGCGCAGAATTATGATCCCATCGTGGAATCCTATCATGGCCTGCCGATCGTATATAATATTGACGGTCATCCTGAAAATGTGCTTTTTTCAGGGAAAAGGATCATTCTCCTAGATAATGAAAGAAGAGTCGGTGTGCCGCAAGTGTTTGATCTGGTGAACCTCATCTATTATGGCGAGCGTCCGAAAGGGATCGAGGAAGAGGCGATCATCGAGAGATATAGGCTGTGCTTTTCAGGTGAATCTGGCGAGGATGCTGTGGATAAGGAGTCCTTTCGTCTCGGATTTACAAATGCGATCATCGACCGTTCGCTCTGCTTTTCATCATCCTGGAGCACGAGGAAAGCGATGAGAGCAGGCTGGCCAACGCTCATCAGGAATGCGGGAATGGCAATCGATCGGATCCGGGTCGATCATCCTGCATTTTACGATCAATTCTCAGAGGAGTATGGAGCGCTTTACGAAAATATCATGCTCCTTGCTTGAGACCGATAGTCACTGCTGAAAAGTCATCTATCTTTTCGATGAACGAGAACAGGTGATGGAGGATAAGTATCTCTTCTGGGCTTTTCTTGGCGAAGTATTTCTCCCGTTGGGCGAGGAGCGCGTGCCGTTCATGGTATATTTTCTCGAGCGATGCAAAGCTGAAGTTGCCGTATAGGGAAAGGTAGTCGCGAAGGTAAGCTACCGCTTTTTGGAGGAGCTCAGGTACATCATTTGTAAGACGAGGCTTCTCGTGGACGAGGATCGTCTGGCAGACGTATTTGAGGTCGTCGCAGATCTTTTCAAGGTTCCAGATGATGACATAGAGCATGATAGAATGCTCTGGCATGTGCTTGTTGATGAGCCGTTCGCAGAAGTTCGTGAGCTGGTTGTTGGTCTTTTCAAGGCTGATGAGCTCTTTGCACCGGGAATGGTCCTTGGCCTGGATCGCTGATGCGATCTCTTCTCCCATGTTGATGGTCACGAGGAATGCCCGCCTGAGGGATGAGTCAAGTTCTGAGAGGATGTCTTGCGACATGCGCCTGACGATGACATGCTTTTCCGTGTGGCTGATGATGACAAAGCCAAGGAGGAGGTTCTTGATCATGTCCTCGCACCAGGAAAGGAGCTTCTTGTCATTGTAGATGATGTCGATCTCGTCGTATCCTTGTTTGTGGAGGCTTGAGAGCGTCCATCGGAAGACCCGTTCGCTCATGTCCTTGGAATCAAGGACTGTCTTTTTCTCCTCTGGCCCTCCAGATGTCCTGATGAGCAGGTCGCTCCCTTTGGGGATTGCTTCGACTTCCAGCCCTTTTTTCAGGTGCTGCTCCTCTGCCCATTTGCTTGGGAGGCTGACGACGAGCGTGCTTCCGGCAAGCTGGATGATCTTGCGCTTCATAAGATGGCATTTGTGCTTCGATCTTATAAATTTTCCTGTTTTATATAATTATAAGGCAGTATATATATTATAAGGAGTAAGTATATATTTTCTTTCGGCGTATTCGAAAATGTTCCGATAAATTCGGAAAGTGAGGTGATCAGAAGTGCTGGACAATAAAGAGAAGCTCTTTATTTCGTATTTGCGGAATAATGCGCGGATAAACTTGACAACAATGGCAAGGAAGACAGGGATTCCCATCTCGACCTTGTATGATAAGCTCAAGATGAGCGAGAAGAACTATATCAAGAAGCATGCGAGCCTGCTAGACTTCCAGAAGCTAGGGTTCACCTGCCACGCGCAAGTGATCTTAAAGGTCGACAGGGATAAGCGAGACTCGACGCGGGAATACCTATTGAAGAATGAGCGCATCAATGCGCTGATGAAGATCAACAACGGCTATGACTTCCTGGCAGAGGTCATCTGCGCCAACATGCGGGAGCTCGAAGAATTCCTGGAGCAGCTTGACCAGAAGTGCAAGATACTGGAGAAGCAGGTCTTTTATATCATCGAGGAGATCGCACGGGAGAAGTTCCTCGCAAGTGTGCCAGAGACGGCGGCAACTGAGATTTGACTGAGAAGGAGCGAGGAAAGATGCGGGACTGGAGGGAAAGAATGAATCAGCGACTGACCTTCTGTTTGCTGCGTTCTGTCAGCAGTAATCTTTATAAATGCCTCGCGTTTCCACGTAATGTATGGTACTCGCTTTCAATAAATGGGAGACATCAGGCATCAAGGTGCAGGACCTTGGACTGCAGAGATACATCAGTGTCGACGCGAAGATCGTCCCAAAGACAGGCGCGCGATATGCTGGAAACAGGTTCCACAAGTCAAAGGTGTTCATTGTAGAACGATTGATCAACAAGGTCATGAATCCAGGCCACAAGTCGAAAAAGCACAAGATCACGTCGTACAGGAATACCGGAAAGTCGCAGACAGCGTACAAGATGGTCGAGCAGAGCCTGACCATCATCGGTGAACGGACGAAGAAGAACCCTATCGAGGTGTTTGTGCAGGCTTTGGAAAATGCGGCCCCCCGGGAAGAGATCATCACGATTGAATATGGTGGCGCACGATATCCGAAGGCGATCGAGATGGCACCGCAACGGCGGATCGATCAGACATTGAAGTACATGACCCAAGGGTCATACCAGAAATCGTTCAATTCCAGGAAGAGGTATGTGGATTGCCTTGCTGATGAGATCATCAATGCCTACAACTTCTCGGCAACGTCTGCCGCCATCGCAAAGAAGCTCGAGCTCGAGCGCCAGGCTGACGCGAGCAGGTAAATGCTCATATTTCTGTAGCGGGCTCTCGCTCAGACGCAATCTTTAATAAGCAGTGTGCATAAGGGATTGTCTGAGGTGCTGCCATTCCGACGCTTGTTGAGACCATTCTTGCTGAAATGAGGAAGGGAAAGGACAGGAAGTCCATCAGGAAGGAACTTCTGAAGATGAATGTTTCAAAGGAAGTGCTTGAGGATACGATAAATGAGGCAGAGTGGAAATTTAAGGAAGAGAAACAGGTCAAGGAATTCGACATGTCAAAAATCGAGACGCAGAACGTCATCGATGATAAAATCCTTCTGGAAGGGGAAGATGCCGCTGAGAAGCACTCTATCTCTCCGTTCTTCTTCTTTCTCATATTCATCATCATCATCTGGGTGGGAATCGCTGTGAGTTTCAATATCGCGGAGAATTATGGTCGAGCCATCTTTCCGGCAAAAGAGGTGAAGGATCTCTCGTTCACGGATTTCTGCCTGCAGAAAGCAAGTCCGAGATCATTTGAGGCAAAAGAATTGTGCAATGTCGGGCAGATTGCATATGATGCTGGAAAGACTGATGGGGATGGATTGAAGAGTGAATGCGGCGCGCTCAGCTTTGATCCGCGGCTCGTCTCTCAATGTGTCGAAGAGCTTGCAAAAGTAGTAAAAGAATTCACTCCTGGTTGAGCCAGCCGCGTACAAATGATATTTCCTTGTCGATGGTTTCTTTGTAGGTGTGCCATATCTCAAGGACAAAGGGGACTTCCAGTGATCGGACAGGATCAAGGAGTGCAAGCGTTCTTTCGTCTGCAAGGTGGAGGGGTGTGTGGTCTTCGCCAGAGGTGTGCCCGCTCAGGTGCACGGCGACAATCCTGTCTTTGAGGAGGGAGATGAGGTCAGAGAGTTCCTCTTCGGAAAGGGAAAGAGCGTGGGTGGTATTGAGCACGAATTTCATGAAGGGGTGTTCTTCTAGTATTTCTTTGATCCGTCCTGCATTTGTCGCATAGATATTGCGGTCATTTTCAAGGCAGAGGATGAGAGGCTGCTCTAAAGAGGCAAGTTCTTCAAGGTAGGAAAAATCCTCTATTGTGTGCGCATGGAAGACTGCGTATTTCGCGTTGACAAGCTCATAGACTGTCTTGAGCTTGGAGAGCACAGTCCTTGTGTATCTGTCGTTTCGGTAGTAGAATTTTGAGGGCGCGTTCATGCCTATCGTCTTCCATTTCTTGATGATTGTAAAACTTTGCTGGCTGAGTCTGAAGTCCATAAGCACATCGAGGAATGACGTGCCAAGCTCGATGCCATCCACATCATGTGTGCTCACATCTTCAATTGCCTTGTTGATGTCTCCTTGCTTGATGAAAAGTCCGGTGTTGAGAAGGATGGGTTTCATGGATGGCCTCCTGTGCGTTCAATATCTTCTAGGTTGAGTATGGGTTTTTCGCATGAGCTATAGTCGTCTTCTGCTATGCGCGGGCAAGCAGTGTTGATGACAAAATCGAGGAAGGGATAGTTGACAAGGTCGGGCAAGGAGATGGTGTTTCCGACGAGGTAATAGACGTTCTTGTCAGGATACTTCTTATTCAAGGAGAGGTAGCGGTCAATGCCATGGAGCGCGTGCTTCTTTTCGAGTTCAATGCCGTATTGTCCTGGCTTGACCGTGATAAAGACGCCGACGTTCTTTGCTTTTTGGAAGAGGGCATAGCAGGTGTACCTCCTCCTTTCATCTTTTTCAGCGTCCTTTTGGCTGATGAGAGCGTCTTTTTTGTTGAACGGGTTGTACATGAAGACTGGAATCTTGTTTGCGAGACTGAGGGCTTTTGGATGGAAGAGGCCGTCGCCGACATACACATACGCTTGCACTCCTGAGAATTTCTGGATGTTGCAGCCGAGGAGCTGTCCTGGGATGGGTGTATGCCTTGTCTGGAATAGGGTCACTTTCTTTCCTACAGATTCCAGTTGTTTTTTCATATCAGGCAGTGTGGAGGTGAATTGTGCTGTGGTGAAGAGACCCAGTGTCTTTGGCAGCTTCGCTAGAAATGGTTTTGGAAAGGTCACCTTTGCCGTTGTGGTGACAGGGATGTGTACTATCTTCATGGAGGGTATGAATCTAAGGCCGTTTATAAATTTTGGCTGCGGACGGGGAAAGAAGACGGGGATTATCTGTGATGACATCAAGATTTATAAATCCGCGGAGGGAAGAGGCAGTATGCGGCTTGAGACTGAACGATTGATATTGAAGGAATGGAAGAAAAAAGACATCAAGGACATAGTTGAAGGATTGAATAATGTAGAGGTAACGAAATGGCTTGCATTCGCTCCGCATCCCTATTCAAGAAAAGACGCAGAAAAATGGATAACGTATTGCATTGAGAATGCCAAGAAACAGGAGAGGAATTCTTATGAGTTTGCGATCGAGCTGAAGTCTGAGAGGAAAGTCATCGGCGGAGTGAGTTTGGACAAGATAAACAAGTTCCAAGGGACAGCTGGAGGAGGCATTTGGATCAATGCGAAATATCATGGCCACGGATATGGATCCGAAGCGTTTGGTGAACGGATTAGATTCGCATTCGATATTTTGAAATTGAGAAGGCTTGAGAACGGTTTCCTGAAAGGCAATCCTTCCTCGTTCAAGATGCAGAAAAGGTTCGGCTATAAGATCGAAGGGATGAGAAGAAAAGCATTCAAGTGCATGGCAGACGGAAAGATAAAAGACGAAGTTATGACAGGATTGTTGAAAGAGGAATGGAAGAAAAAAAAATTGTGAATGAATTCAAGAGACGGATCTCATTGATTCATAAATCATCTGTGCCAGCGTATCCTCATTGAATAGGTATGCCTCATCCCCGCTTGGACCCTGGTGATATTCTGTGTCATCTTGTGAATCTTCATATGCAAGAGAATAATGCCGCGTTATGAGCAGCGGGGTTTCATCTTTGCATAATGCGACTAGATTCTCGCCGGCATTCGTACCATCGAATTTTTCCCATTTGCTTTCAGATGCCAGCCTGTAGCTGGTTCCTTTGTACTCAAAAACGTCGTCTAACTTTTCAACTCTCAGGATATGTGCAATGACGCGTCTCAGATCAGTAGACTCTGCTGATATTTCCTTCTTCTGAAGGTAACCGTAAAGTTCACAATTGCCCCCGCCTGAAGATCCTATTACCATGAATGCATATTGACGGTCGATATTTGGTATCATTTTTCCCTCCGCACTCTTTGTAAGAGAATGGGGTTACACTTTTAAATTTTTTGCAATCTGCCCGACATTGCACAATTCTTTTCAGGAGAACGAGTTGATTATGCAATGAGTTTTATGCAGATAATCTTCAAAAAGATGTCTTGCTGGCGCTTGCTGTCTGCAACATCGCATATTGTTCTTCTGTTCTTGGAGCTAATGATCTGAATGACTTGGCGCGTTTTATTCGGGTCGCTCCGCAACTTTGAAGAAAATCAGGATGGCCTGCAGGAAGTGGGGTATATCACCGAATTTTGATCGGATTCTGAATTGGAAATGACATCGGACAAGACAGCGACTTTTTTCACGTCGGTATCTTCTCCAGGTAGCTCAAGTATCTAAACGCTTCCTGGGCGCAGGGTTTGCAGTATGCGAGGTTGTCCAGTCCTTTTACCTTGAACCGTGCAGGTGCTTGGCAGATGACGCATTTGCGCTTCTGGAGCATTGCTTTCTTCTCTTCTTTCTTCACCTTGTTGATGAGGGATTTCATGTCGTGATCTTGAAATCTTCTTTGACTATGCTGGATATGCCTTTGCCGAGGTGGTAGCTGTTCTTGGCGGAAAAGTCTGAGACGACATCCCAGAAGGTATGCCCGCGTTCGTACGTGATGAGGCTTGCCTTTTCTCCTATCCTTCCTTCGATGTATTTCACTGCAGTGCTCTTGTCGCCGATCTCGTCGATGAGTCCGAGGTCCTTTGCCTCTGATCCGAGGTAGAACATGCCTGTGGCAAGCTCTATCGTGTCGTTGATGGATAGGTTCCGATTGTTTGCCACTTCTTCTATGAAGTAGGAATGGATGATGTCAAGTTTTCCTTGGATGAGCGCTTCTTCATCCTCTTCAAGCGCCCGGTAGGGGACTCCTGCGTCCTTGTATTTTCCAGAGACTAGCCGTCTGTAGGTGATGTTGAAGCGTGTGAGCAGACCCGGGAATTCAAGGTAGCTTCCGTATACGCCGATGCTGCCCGTGACCGACATCCTTTGTGCGACGATGTGGTCTGTCGCTGTTGCGATCCAGTATGCCCCTGAGGCGCCGGTCTCTCTGATATATGCGACTGTCGGCATCTGGAGTTCTTTTATGGCATTTCCGATCTCTTCTGAGGCGACGGGGCTTCCTCCAGGGCTGTTGATCTCGAAGATGATTGCTTTGATCTTCTTGTTGGCCTTGACATCTTCGATCTGTTGGACAATGTCATCTGAAGAGGCGATGTCTTCTGCGAAGAAGGAGCTTGCCTGTTCTGTGGTGATGACTCCTTTGATGGGGATGACTGCGACGTTTCCCGCCTCGAACGTGCGGTCTTTATCAAGGTCTCCAAGAGAGATGATCATGGCGACGCATGAGCTGATGAGGAAGAGGAAAAAGAGGATGAGAAGTCCCCAGATGATGCGCGGTCTTGTCTCTTGCTTTGCCATTTGTTTGCACCTCACGTGATGATGGTCTCTGTCTGTGTCCATTGCTCGATCAGTCCTTGTTTCCTGTAGATGATGGCGATGGGCTCGATGATCCAGAAGAGATAGAACGGGAAAAAGGGGAGGCTGAGAGCGCTTCGTGCAATGCTCGTGAGGAACGTGATGTTTCCTGCCACTTTTATCTTGACGATGCGCATGCCAAATGTCTGGGAAAAGTAGTATTGGAAGAGGGTGAAGTAGATGAATGCGAGGATGCTGAGGAAGATGAAGATGAAGAGTATGTTGGAAGGGATGCTTCCTCGCATGAGCGTCAGGTTGTCCTTGATGCTGCCGGGGAAGGATTTCACAAAGGTGGAAGCGAAAGGCGCAAAGGCGATGATGTCAAGGATGAGGATGTCGATGACAAGCGCGATTATCCGTCGGGAGAGCCCGCAGGAATCTTTCTGTACACGTGTTCCTGGAAGTGGAAGGTTGAATGTCTCTGTTTTCACAAGGGAAATTGAGAGTGGGTAGGTTTATAAAAGTTTCTTTTACGAGGCCAAGGGAGATTGAATCGACGTCATTTAGTAAGATATATAAAGCGGCCCTTGTTTTGAAGGGACTGATGAGTAAGCGAGAACAAGTAGAGGCGGCAGAACAGCTGCAGGAAGATATTCGAAAAGTGAAGTTGCCTCGCGGCAACCAGACCTTGGGCATTCTTGAGGCACGGCTTGGAGGTTCCCGCTGCAAAGTGCGTTGCCTTGACGGCAAAACGAGGAACTGCAGGATCCCAGGAAGGTTGAAGAGGAGGCTTTGGGTGCGCGAAAACGACATTGTCCTTGTCGAGCCGTGGGAGTTTGGCGGGGATGAGAAGGGAGACATCATCTTCAAGTACAAGCCGACGCAGGTATATTGGCTCAAGCAGAACAAGTATTTGGATAAGCTAGGCGACAGTGAAGAATTCTAGGACACGCAATCTTTATAAATGCCAAACAGTAGAAGAAGAGCGATGGTGCATGTCGCAATTCTTGCAGGCGCAAGGAAGAGGAATTATATCAGGGGTTGGCCTAAAGGATTTCTGGACATGCCGACAGGGGAATGCATTGTTGAGGAGATCCTCCATCAGGTGAAGGATATCAGGAAGGTGGAGGATATCGTGATTGTCGGACCTCCTGAAGGGCTGGAAAAGCTGAAACAGAGGGATATGCTGCGCTTCAAGAAGAAGATCATCCTTGTCCCTCAAGGGAAGGATATCCAGGAGAATCTTGTCCTCGCAAAGAAGGAATTGCTGAAACAATTGAGGAAGAAAGAGGATAAGCATCTTGGCCTTCTGTTCTTTTTGGGCGATACTCCGTATCGGAAGCGCTGTTCTGTCGAGGAATTCATCGGCCAGATCGATACCGAGAAAGACGTGGTCATCTCATATGTGCACGAATCGCGCCTGAGAAAATATTATAGGGTATTTAGGAAGCCGTTGATCCCTTTGAGTGTCGCGGGGATTCCTGGGAATTATAAGGAGACGAACATGTATTACTTGAATCCGGACATCATCGTCGGCGATCTTGGAAAAAGGTTCTATAATCTGAGGCATACGAGCAGGTTGAAGACCATGATCGCACTGCGGAAATTGATCCATCAGCTGGGCGGCAAAGAGGTGTTGTCCGTTTTGATGAGGGCTTTTTTTGTGAGGAAGTGGCATAAGATGTTCAAGGGTTGGACTCCGAGCTTTGTGCATACCCCGAAATCATTATACAAGAAATTGGACAAGGACAGGATTGCGGTTCTTGCGCAGAAGAAGTTCGGGGTGAAGCTAGATATAGTGTTTTCAAGCTATCCTGACGGTTTCTTGGACATCGACACGAAGGAGGATTATCGCAAGATCTATCGTCATTTTTTTGAGCTGAATCGGGAGATCGTGAAGGATTGCCTGAGCGTGAAGAAGCGATAGCCAGGTTTTGCGTCAAAATGGCCGCAGCGCAGCTGAGAGTGAACTGGCAGACAGCCGGCAACGGCGGACCGTAGACTGATGACTACAGATTTCATTTGTTAGGAATACAAAGTGACTGCGGTCACTTGTACATGCGAACTCTGGTTCGCATTGTACCCCGTCGCTTGCGACGGTTTGGCCGCTAGCGATGCTTTATTGTTGGGCATTCCTAACTTTAAAAATCCCGACAGCATGAAATTAACATCCCGCTTGGCGGTTGGGATTTTTATTTTCGAAATATTGTATTTGTTTAGCACCCTAAGGTCGAAATTCCTTTTTTATTCATACGCTAGCGCGTTGCG
>JAGVFV010000175.1 GCA_020057445.1 archaeon
GATGCACTCTTCGACCTTTGCGACCCGGTCGTTCATCAGGAGTGAAAGCTTCTTTGCCACATCATCAAGGCGAAGGCTATTGACGACCTTCCCGTCAGGACGGCCAAGATGAGTCATGAGCACCACCTGCGTCGCACCTTTCTCGAAGAGCAGGCGGATGGTCGGAATCGATTCCCTGATCCTCAGATCATCCGTAATCTTTCCCGCTTTGTCCACCGGGACATTGTAATCAGTACGCACAAGGACACGTTTTCCCCTGCAATCACATTCATGAACAGACTTCATGGAGACACCTCGAAAGAGTGCAAGATCGGGATGTTTAAATAGTTTATGAGAACCCGACAGAATATATGATCTGCTAGCCATTCAGATTACTATTGTTTTACCCTGACTTTCTCTGTCATCTGGTGTGTGCTGACATACGCGAGTGCGTCAATATCAGGATCATACAGCTCGATCATATCAAGGTCGGGCCGTTCAAACACTCTTACCCCTTTTCCACATTTGCCTTCCGATACCGATTTCTTCAATTCTCTATATTTTTTTGGTTCTAAGAAGAAGTCAACATCGCCAACATGAAATCTGTAAGGATCGGGCTTGCGAATGTAGAGATAGGTATATGTCGTTTTTGGAATGCCATCTTTTGCAGGAATGACGATCGGCCTCTTGAGGCGATAATACTTTTGATTAAAATTATCCGAGCGATCAGTCATTCCTTCCCGAAATTTTGTCAATAGTTCATACTCATCATCGTAATGGCAGAATACGCCGATATTTCCCGCATTAGGATAATACTTGCCAAATGATTGCATGCACAATTCGTAACACGAGAAATGGATGTATGTAATCGCTTCCAATAGCTTCGCTTTTGTCTTTAGGGGGCTAAATCGGTACAGCTTCATAATCCTATTCAGTCATTATCAAAATCATACTCATCGAGATCGACCAGGTCGTCCCTGTCCTTATTAAAGAAGGCATAATCCTGCGCAAGTTCCTCAGGGGAAAGGTCTTTCTTACTTGATTTGGAACCTTTTTCCTTTTTTTGCCGGGATGATTTCGTACTTTTCGATTTTTTGGTTTTTGGCATATTCTATTGCCTGCTCACTTGTCCTGAATGTCTTTGGCCGCGACGTCTTTGCCTTCCCAAAAAAGAAATATTTATGACGGGCACTCGTACCAAGGCCAAGAAGCCTTTTTTTCCGTGAATGTACCTTTTTCATGCGAAGACTTGGAGTACCTTGAATGTTTATAAATCTTACGCCCATAGTTAATGAATGTCATTACCTATTAGAGTGGATGACAAAAGAGTATCGTGGCACCCCTCTATTTATAGAGGAGTTCTGTCACATCGATCATGCGGCAGGAGTATCCCCACTCATTGTCATACCAGCCGACAATCTTGATAAACGTCCCCTCATGCACCATGGTCAATGCCGAATCGAAGATCACGGAATGCGCATTCCCGACGATGTCGGTCGAGACGAGGGGTTCCTCAGCATACTCCAAAATGCCCTTCAAGTGGAACTGGGAAACGTTCTTGAAGAGCGAATTGATCTCTTCTTTCGACGTGGGCTTTTCCACCCTGCAGACAAAATCAGTAATACTCCCGCAAGGGACAGGGACACGAAGCGCGAGGCCGTCAAGCTTTCCCTTCAATGAAGGGATGACCTGCGCAATGGCGCTCGCGGCGCCAGTAGTCGTCGGGACGATATTCAACGCGGCAGCGCGTGCCCTGCGAAAGTCAGCATGGCCTGCATCTATCAGGCGCTGGTCTGCCGTATACGCATGCACTGTGGTCATGAAACCCTGCACGATCCTGAAATTGTCATGCAAGACCTTCACCATGGGCGCAAGACAGTTCGTCGTGCAAGAGCCGTTTGAAATGACATGATGCTTGTCCTTGACATACTCATGCTCATTGACACCCAAGACAATGACCACATCAGCATCCTTGCTCGGGGCGCTGATGACCACTTTCCGTGCGCCACCCTGCATGTGCTTCTCTGCATCTGCCTTCTTTGTAAAGAGGCCGGAGCACTCCAAGACGACCTCGACACCCGCCTTGCCCCAGGGGATCTGCGAAGGATCCTTTAGAGGAAACACCTGGATCTCCTTGCCATCCACAATGAGCGAATGATCCGTAAACTTCACATCAGCAGGGAATCTCCCCTGCACAGAATCATATTTCAGCAGATGCGCAAGCTGATTCGTCGGAGTAGGATCATTTATCGCGATGATATTCAACCGGGCATATCCTGCACGAAAGACCATGCGGCCGATCCGACCAAATCCATTTATACCAACATTGACCATTTGACAATCACCCGAAGATAGCACAACCAGACTATGCTTTTAAAGTTTTGTCACCATCTTCCAATGATGGACTTCACCGTCAGCAAACGTCTGCAGAAGAAAAGCAGCCCTCATCATCATAATTTGTTGTAGAAGTTTCATCAACAGATGTTTATATAAAAGGCCCTCTTTGGCAACACAGGCACGGAGGAAACCATGGCACTCACTGAAACTTTTGCACTGCAAGAACACCTTACCACCTACTTCGAAAGAAAAGGGGCAAGCACGACCTTCGACGGAAAAACGCTCGAAGCGAACTTTCCAGGAGACCTTGCGACCGTCACCACATTCATGAGAGAAAGCCTTGAAGCGACACTCGGGAACAGCCAACCGGTCAAGACAGCCTACTACCAGGACATCATCAATGCTGTCGACATCCATGGCTATCGGAACGGAGACCCGCTCCCCTGGCAGCACGCAGTACGCATCCACGGCATGCCAGTCATCGCCACACACTACCCGTCATCACTTCGACCGCAAGCGACGACACTGCCTCGTCTTCCCCACATCTCCAACTCTGCAGACCTCATCCTTCCCACAGGACCTGCAATGACCGGATACGAAACCCCGAACGGAGCGCACCTGTCCATCCGCATCGACGCAATCGAATCCTACACAAGAGCGTAAACAACCTTTGAGGTGAATGCAATGAAAACACTAGATGAAGCACTATTCCAGCTCGAACGACCGACTCACGAGCATGTCCGTGACGAGCAAACAATCGCGGTCGCAAACATCGAAGCATCACTTCTCGAAGGCGCACGAAAATACTTCATCGCAGAACACTTCAAGGAAGTCAGCGTACCCTACCTCACCAGGGCGACTGGCGCCTGCGAGAACGTCGACACCATGTTCACTGTTGATTTCTTTGGCACACCGGTCTTCCTCTCACAGACAGGACAATTATTCCTCGAATCCCTCGTGCCGAAGATGGGACGCGTGTATACCATAGGTCCTTCCTTTCGCGCAGAGAAAGGAAATGACAATCGCCACCTCTGCCAGTTCACACTCGTCGAGATCGAGCATCCTGGAGACTTTGACGAACTTCTTGACCATATAGAAGGGACAGTCCATTCCATGGTATGGAACGTCTTAGCAAACAACAAAGAAGACCTAGAGACATTGCGTGTAGATACCTCACTCATCAGAAACCTCCGAACGCCGTTTCCCCGCATCAC
>JAGVFV010000131.1 GCA_020057445.1 archaeon
AAAAAGAAAGAAATCGCCATAGCACTGCTCCTGCACAATCTGGAACGCAAAATCCAGACCATCATCGCTCAAATATTAGAAGTCATTTGGGATGCGCCCGATACGCTTATTCTTTCCACTGCTCGAGCGCTTCCTCTTCGATGAAATGCAGCTTTCCAGGTATGATGATGGCGTGCAATGGGCTTCCAAAGTCAATCCTTGCCATCTTTTCGAGCGGAGCATAGGCTATTTTTCTCTTGCCCCCGAGGCGGGCGACGCCAATTGCCATGGTCTTTCCAGAGATGACTCCTTTCTTGTGCTTCTCTTCTGCGAGAAGAAGAAGGTTTATGCCTTCTTGGACAGTCATGAACCTGTTCTGGTCAGTCTTGATATCCAGGAGCACCAAGGTGTGGGCTCCTGACTTCTGGTTTTCGGCAATGACATCATAATAAGATGTGGGGGCGTAGCTTCCTTCAGGAAAAGGGACTGACGCAGTCCTTCCGAACTTATACATCTCAAGGCCGACCATGCCGACCGCAGTCAGGACTGATGCATTATGGATGACATGCACGTCAATCCCTTCCTTCAGGGCGCGAAGATACAGGTCGATATGTGTCGTCGCGCAGAACACGTCCCCTGGCACGAGAAATGCACATTCTTCCTTCTTTGCCCGTTCAAGGATCCTTGTCCCTTTCTCCACAAGAGCCCTATCCGCAAGGATGATCTTCTTTCCGTAGAACCTCTCCAACTGGTCTGGAGTCGCAGACAGGAAAGACGTGTAATTCTCCAAAAAGACGGCAGTGCATTTCTTCACAGCCTCAAGCCCTTTCACCGTGATGTCTTTCTCGTCATCAAGGCCAAGGCCTATCATGTAGAGGGTCATAATCGAGTTAAAGCAGATATTCCTTTATTAAGTTTGTTGAGTCAACGAAGGATGTACGCCTGGAGAAGGTCTGTGAGCTGATTGGTCGGATAGTTCTTTTCGTCATGACCGAGATCGAATGTCTGCAGATACAAGCGGTCTGGTTCCCGACCGATGGCAGATCCGGGAACAATGCGTCCTCTTTCGACATATAATCCCCGTCTGACGTCCACCAGAGTCCGAAGGACGAGCCCGTCCTTTCCTAAGACAATGCTGAAGTCCTGGATGATATCATGGAGAAATCCATTGAGCGAATCGCTTGGCGCATTCTGCAGACGGTATGTCTCTTTGATCTTCATCGGCTCGGCCATCTGAGAAGGGAATGAATGACATGATTTAAACCTTTCGCTCGACGGGACAACTTGCTGGCAAAACAAAAATACGATAAAAAAAATTCAGAACTCGTCTTCCTTCTCGTCTGCAGTGTCTCTCCTGATGACCTTCACCGCATCCATCTTGACGGTGATCGGGATCGGGACTGCCGCTTCGAGCAGTTCGACGACGACCTCTTCCTTCTGGCGGTCGATCCTTGTAATCTTGCACTTCTCACGCTTGAAAGGTCCGCTGATGATCTCGGCGATGTCGTTCTTCTGGATGTTCACTTCCTTCTTCACGCGCTCAAGCATGTGCTCGATCTCCCTATATTCTATCTCCTTTGGGAGGATGCCTCGCGCATAGGGGACTCCAAATGCGCTTGCCTCTGCTTCGCCCATGGTCTCTGCTTCCAGGAATATGTATCCCCGCATGCCGTGCGGGCGGATGACAGAATACACAAGAAGCTTTTTCCTCTGGACATTGCTCGAGATGAAGCTCATGACCTGGTCTTCACGGTTCGCAGTCGTGCGAAGGGCGAAGATCTTTGTCGTCATCTTCTTCTCTTCTTTTTCAACCTGGACATCCTTCACCTTGATGGATGAGGTGGATTCTATGAACGCTTCGTCTTCTTCTGTCTTTGCGCCTTTCAGGATGGGCGCCTTTGCCTGTTTTGCCTTGAGCTTAGGAACAGGTTCCTCATCCTCGATGGTCTCATCTTCTTTTTCGATCTCTTCATCAAGGACGTTTCGCGCTTTCTTCTCTTCCTCTTCATCTTTCTCCAAAATACGCTCGTCCTCTTTCAATTCAGATTCGAGTTTTTTCAATTCTTCCCCTTCCTGCTTCTCTAGCGTCTCAAGCTCGTCAATCTCATCCTCTTCGTGCTCGATGAGCTTTTTCACCTTTTCAGAAGCGACCTTCTTCTCTTTCTTTTTCCCTTCGTTCATGAGCTTTTCAATATCGTCGTCCATTATGCTCCCCTGATGAATTGGGCTATCATGGTGATGATGAATCCGATGAATCCGATGACTGCGATGCCAAGGGCGGAGATCTTCACTATAGTCGTGAATTCCTGCTTGTCCGGCCTTTTCGTCACCTGCAGGACACGCTTGCATTCCCCGATGAATTCTCTTATTCTTCCCATTCTACCGCTATCTACACGCGAAATTTTATACTATTGATTTTTGCTTGGATTTAAAAAGGTTGTGATTTGGAAAAATATTAAAAGGCAGGCAGTGAGAAATGACACATGAAATCGCAGCCTCCCTTCTTCCTCCTCATTGTCATCACCGGTATCGTGCTGATTCTCGTCGTCGCCATAGGATTCTCTGGAAAAACCATCAAAGACGTCTTCAGGGAAGGGAAAAACATCGCAGGAGAGGCGACATCAAACCAAGGACTACCTGCACAATCTGCCATGACTCAGACGACAACGACATACGTCTACGGAAGCAAGCTCATCGCATCAAAAGGAAGCACTATTACGTACCACTTGCAGGACAATATAGGGTCGAGCAGGTTGACGACGGATAATACTGGAAAGATCCAGAGCAAGGCAACAGTATATCCCTACGGTAAAACCGTCAATGTAGAAAGCTTCGCAGGAGCACAAGAAAAGTATCTCTTCACAGGGAAAGAAAGAGACGGAGGGCTCGATTACTTCGGAGCAAGGTATTACACGCCACGGAAAGGCAACTTCATCGCTCTTGACCCTGAGGGCTCCGAATTATATGCGTACGTCCAAAGAAATCCTCTCACCCGAATAGACCCTGATGGCAGAAAGACAGTCACTGGAGATATCCCTTCATTTCCATTCAGGATCATAACAAGTCCGAAATATGATGCTGCAGGATTGCTCCTGAAAAATGCGCTTGAGACACTTCCCGATTCTCTTTTCAATACTGCACGCAGGGACACAGCAAACATTGTCATAGGAGTCATCCCTGAACGAATCAGGACGAGCGATACTGCTGTTGGACTGTACAGTGCAGACACGCTGTGGGTCAACGGAGACATTCTTGCATCAAGAAACGGTAAGCAACATCTTTCCTATTCTTTCATGGGCGTATTCATACATGAGATAGGGCATTTTTTATCTGACAATGGACGTCAGCCATGGCGTGCTATAGTTCAAAACGCTGTAGAGTCAGGCAAAGTCAGGACCCGAGAAGAGCTGATGACATACGGCCTCCAAACAATCAATACCTATTATGATGATAAGATAAAGGAGGAACGTGATGAGTACATGTTGACAGAACGGTTCTACACATTGAGATATCAAGACAATCAATTCTCTGAGAAAGACTACAGGGAATATGTCCGTGAAAATCAGGAATCGATGCAAAAACAAATCAAGGGCATGGAAGAGCGCCGCGAGCGGGACATTTCCTATTTTACAGAAGCGAACGAAGAATGAAACACCCTCTTTCAGCCTGATTATTATTATCCCAAGAATGTCCATCTCTTCCTTCTCGGCGAGGGTTTATTCAGATAAATATAAAAAGACGACATATTAAAAGGAATCAATGAAATCCAGAACGCCTTTCTTTCTCATCATCATTGTCACAGGAATCCTTCTCATCCTCGTCGTCGCCATCGGATTCTCAGGAAAGGTAATCAAAGACGCGCTCAAGACAGGAAAGAATGCCGCTGGACAGGCAACAGCAGTCCAAGGAGTATCTCCAGAGCCGCTTCGCACACAGACAACGACGACATACGTCTACGGGAGCAAGCTCATCGCATCCAAAGGGACGACGATCACGTATCACCTGCAAGATAATATTGGGAGCAACAGAATAACTGTGAATGATGAAGGGAAAATAAAGAGCAAGGCGACAGTATATCCCTACGGTAAAACAGTCAAAGAAGAAAGCTTCGCAGGAGCGAAAAACCGGTACTTATTCACAGGTAAAGAACGGGACGGCGGGCTTGATTATTTCGGAGCAAGGTATTACAATTCACGAATCGGGAAGTTTGTCAGTGTTGATCCTGCACTTTCAACGTTTGCCGTGTATGATTACGCAGGGAATAATCCTCTCATCAATGTTGATCCTGATGGCAATGATTTCACCAAGGCATATGAAGTCCCAGGAAGAAGTCCGATAACTATTCATATTGTCGGGGATGATCTTGCACCATATCGGGCGATCAGGAACCATCTTGACGAGCTGCAGGAGATGTTTCCAAACGATTTATTGCGTGCGGATTTCGATTCAATTGTGTTTGATAGAAGTCTTGAGTTTCCGAGTTATATTAAAGACGCACGAAAAATTGAAATGACAGATGCTCTCTACTTCGCCTTCTACCATGAAGTGGGACATTCATTGGATCCGACGTGGCATCGGGGATTGAACGCAGAGTTCTTTGCAGATAAGTATGCAAACAGGGTAAGCAGGAAGATAGGCTGGCGTCCTGTGACCAATAATGAGCGAGCTCTTGCTATGGGAGATGCAGCGTGGTGGAAATTTGCGTATACAGAAGCACATTGGGCGCAATATTATGGGGCAAAAATCCCGATTAAGTACAGGTTGATGATGGGATTGAGAGATATCCGACGAGAAGCGTTATCTCTGAGAAATGTCAAGGAGATGTTAGGCTTGTCAAAAAAGAATATCGCTACAGGTGCAATTGTCGGAGGCGCATTTTTTGCATGGGATGTCACTCATGGCGCAAATACTGCAGATGCGGCGGTGAACAATTTCCTAGATCAAGGAGGGGCGACCGATCTCGGTGATGCATCGTATCAAGGAGGGTTCGCCGGCGGGACAAACATGCATATCAGCCCAGGGATAGGAAAGACATCTTCAGGGAATGATATTTACGAATTTCCGACGATGGATGTCCAGGCAGAACGGCCAAAGAATTAAATTGCAGAGAACAAGGTTGAGCGTTCCTACAACCTATGGGTGACTGTTCCTTAAGCAGGTTTCTCAAGAAGCCATTCCCAGAGCGGGATCTTCTGCACAGTCACGCCCTCTCGGATTTCCTTTCCCTTTGCGTTCCAGGTGATGATGATCAGCCTTTTGCAAGACAATCTTCTGCATGCGAGGAGTCCGGACTCTTGCTCCCTCGCCGGAAGGGCTGTTTCATCGTTGCTGACCTGCAACACCGCGACTGTCTTGTTTTTCTCGAAGAGTACAAAGTCTGACTCATACTTGTCGTCAGCCATATAATAATACAGATCTTTGCCTCTCGCACGGAGTTCCAAGGCGACGATATTTTCCATCATCCTTCCAAAGTCAGGGCTGCGGGTGACCTTCTTTGACGTCAATATGCCAGGGTCGATCAGGTAATATTTGCGGAAGGATGATTCCACTTCCTTTGGCTTGAACGAAAATTTCCTGCACGAGAAGACAAGATACGCCTCTTCAAGATAGGTCAGGTATTTCTTCACCGTATGCGAACTGCACCCGACAGACCTCGAGATGTTCGATACACTCTGCCTTGCAGAAAATGAATTGATGACGATGTTTGCGATCGATATGATCTCGCTCACATGCCTGACATTATACCGTCTTGCAATATCCCGGAGGATGACGGTGTTGAAGAGCTCCTCAAAATATCCCTGATGAAGATCCTTGGGAAGGCGAAGGACAATTTCAGGAAAGCCGCCAGTACGCATATATGTCCGCAGCCTGTTCTTGATAAGGCCGATCCCTTCATCCGTAGGGGACACCTCCCCCTGTTTTGCCGTATGGATATATTCTTGAAAGGAAAACGGCAGTATCTCGATCGTAAATGTCCTCCCTCCAAGATGGCTGCTGAGCTCGCTGCTCAGGAGATGGCTGTTGCTCCCGCTGATGACCACATTGAATCCCATCCTCTGCAGGCGGTTCACAAAGAGCTCCCAGCCCATGATGTTCTGTATCTCGTCGAGAAAGATGTATTTTCGCTTCCCAAAGAGCTCATGGAGGCTTTCGAGGAGCATCCCAAGTTCCTCTTTCTTGACCATAGACAATGCCTCATCATCGAAATTGACATAATAATGGTCCTTGTGCTGCAATAATTGGAGGCCGAAAGTGGTCTTCCCGGACCGCCGAGGCCCGATGATGGCTTTGACGAGGGAGGTCTTTAGGGCAGTCTCTCCGATCCCTTGCTTCTCCCGAGGCACCAGCTCTTGCATGACTGCCTTTATGACGATTTCCTCCTGCTCCAATAAGTGGCGTTTGATCATTGCTGTATCCATGCAGGGCAATTATGAATAACTTATATATAAAGTTTATCATTTATTTGAAATACAATGCCAATATTTTAGAATTATTTGAACTATGATTTACAAAAAAATGTACTCAAAGACCTCGCAACACGGAGAGGATGATTTGGTCTTTCGGACATGCAGAAAATATAAAAAGAAGACATATCAAGAAGAATAAATGAAATCCAGAACGCCTTTCTTTCTCATCATCATTGTCATGGGAATCATCCTTATACTCGTCGTCGCAATTGGCTTTTCTGGAAAAGCGATCAAAGATGGGCTCAAGACTGGAAAGAATGTCGCTGGACAGGCAACCACTGTCCAAGGACTGCCTGCAGAATCGCTTCACACGCAGACAACGACGACGTACATCTACGGAAGCAAGCTCATCGCATCAAAAGGGACGACGCTCAAGTATCACTTGCAGGACAATATCGGAAGCAACACCATCACGACGAATCAAGCAGGACAACTCCAAAGCAGATTCACCAGCTACCCGTACGGAAAGACGCTGACAAGGGAAAGCTTCGCAGGATCCAATGAAAAGTATCTCTTTACAGGGAAAGAAAGAGACGGCGGACTTGATTACTTCGGAGCACGGTATTATAATCCAAGAATAGGCCAGTTCGTAAGCATAGATCCTATCCAAAACAATCAACCATATACTTACTCCAATGATAATCCCATCAAATATGTTGACCCGAACGGAAAATTCCCGCTTGTCATAGTCGGAGGTTTAATCGCTGCAGCACCTGCAATAACACAATATCTCCAAATGACAGTAGCTGATCCGACAACCCAACTTGACCTAGCAGACTTCCAAAACGGGCTCAGTTCTGGTGATTATGTCATGGCAGGATTTGCGCTCTTCGGTTTGTCTGGTCCTGCTTGTGGACGTGCAATTAGAGAAGGCGCATCAGATTTCGCCACCGTTGTCAGACGTGAATTTATCCCCATGCTCACCAGCAAGAACTATCGACAACAAGTCCGTCGCATCAGCGAACTTACTCAAGAAATAGATGAGAGCGTCCAATATTACACAGCAAATAGATGGACAGATAATGCAATCATACCGAGCTCCACTGTTCGGACAGATCCAGCGGCGGCTGAAGCATTCCAACAAGCCCAAGATCTTGTCAAGAGATGGGCAGCAGAGGGAAAAACCAGTCTTACGATTGATGACCTCACCCAGATCAATACCGTGCTTCGTCCTGGAGAAGAGGCATCCGAGCTGGGAATACGTGGCATGCAAAATTGGGATACTGTTGGTCATACTTCAGGAACAGGAGGGATAGATTGGGCGTATGCCCATCCTCAGCAGGTTCCTGGATTGCTTAGGAATTGGCAAGAGCTCACCGACCTTCTCATGTCGACACAAGATCCGAAGACGGCAGCCCGTTCTGCTGGAAATTATCTTGGAAAGATCCATGCGTTCAACGATGCCAACGGTCGGACGGCGGATGCGACCAGAACATTTTTAGAAGATGTTGGAAGTAGATAGAAAGTCAAATCGACAACAGACAAATCTCAGTCCAAGAACTCTATCCCTAAGTCAGCTCCCATGCCTTTCTTTTCTGCTGCGCGGATGCTCATGCCTCGGATCTGGGCTGATTTGACGCCGGTGACGATGATCATCACGCGGATTGTTCCCTGGAGGTCTTCAGAGATCTGGGCTCCCCAGATCATCTTCGCGTCATCGTCAAGCTTGTTCGAGACAGTCTCGATGACCTTCCTTGCCTCGTCCAACGTAAGATCAGGACCTCCGATGACATTGATGAGTGCGCCGTTCGCGCCAGAAATGTCCACGTCAAGAAGAGGATTCTGTATTGCCTTCTCGACTGCTTCCATCGCGCGATTCTCAGAATCAGACTCTCCAAGACCGATGAGCGCGACGCCGCCGTTTCCCATGACAGCCTTGATGTCTGCAAAGTCAAGATTGACAAGGCCTGCCTTGGTGACAAGCTCTGCAATGCCCTTGACTGCATTCGTGAGAATTTCATCAGCTATCTTGAACGCTGTCTGCAAAGGCAGGTCAGGAGCAAGCTCTAAGAGCTTGTCGTTTGGGATGACGATGAGCGTGTCCACTGTCGATTCAAGCTTCTCTAGGCCGACCTTCGCATTCTCAATGCGCCTTGCCCCTTCCATACTAAACGGAAGCGTGACGACGGCGACAGTGAGCGCGCCGCTCTTCTTTGCGATCTCGGCGATGATCGGCACTGACCCAGTTCCTGTGCCTCCGCCAAGCCCGCAGGTGATGAACACCATGTCAGCGCCGGAAAGCGCCTCCTTGATCTCGTGCTCAGACTCTTTTGCAGCCTCTTCTCCCACTCTCGGGATCGACCCTGCACCAAGTCCCTTGGTCAAGTCCTTTCCCAGAAGAATCTTCTTGTTTGCCGTCGTATAGAGCAGGTCTTGGGCGTCTGTGTTCACGGCGATCGTCTCAGCGCCTTCGATGCCTACTTCAGTCATCCTGTTGATTGTGTTGTTTCCCCCGCCGCCAGCCCCGACCACTTTTATCTTTGCTTTTTGTTTGGCAAGGATCTCTTCAAGTTCAGCATCAAGGATATTTGTCTGTATAACTGGGGAATGTGTCTTTTCGGCCACACGAACACCTCCATACTACCGAAGAATGGTCAATCAGGCGAATATAAAAACTTATTGGTGATTGAGCATATATTGCTCGATAAAAAACCTCCTATTCGCATCTGATATGTTTCCATTATGAGATAGTCATAAAATTTAATAAAAGAATCCTCCAAGAGCAGACTCGGGTGCATATGTGGAATTTCCGATACAACCTATAAAAAAGAAGAATCTGGAAAGCTACGACCATAAGAACAGGGAGATAGCTTATGAGTTCGCCAAACGCGTAAAGAAGGAAGCAGGACCCTACATCAAGATGATCGTGCTTTTTGGAAGCACTGCGCGAAAGCAGGAAGCAGGCGACATCGACATCCTCCTCGTCCTAGACGATACCAT
This sequence comes from archaeon, assembly GCA_020057445.1. Taxonomy (GTDB): domain Archaea; phylum Nanobdellota; class Nanobdellia; order Woesearchaeales; family JAHJEM01; genus JAHJEM01. The sequence goes on from JAGVFV010000131.1 coordinate 9,387, forward strand.
GTTTGACCTTTCGGCAGAGTTTGTCCAGACATACAGGGTCATTGTCGAAAACCTCATCATCAGCATCTCCAGAAAGCTCCACGTGACGACATTCCGGCTGACGCAATTCTGGGAATACATACGCGCAGGCGACCCTGTCGCGATCAACATCTTAAGGGACGGCATTGCGCTTCTTGACCCAGGCATATTTGATCCTTTGCAGATGCTCCTCTACCAAGGACGAATACGGCCTACACCGGAAAGCGCGTACACGTACTTTGCCCGCGCGCCAATAACGCTTGAAACCTCTAAACGAAGACTGCTTCAAGGAACCCTTGACCTATACTGGGCTGTGATCGATGCTGCGCATGCAGCGCTCATAAAGATCAATTGTATACCTCCATCTCCTGAACACGTGGCAGGGCTCCTTGACGAGCGCCTGGTAAAGCCAGGGCTCCTTGAAAAACGGTATGTGAAGACAGTGGATCGGTTCTATCACCTCTCCAGAGGCATCCTGCACAACCAGATCACGCACATCGACGGAGACACCTTTGACCAGTATGTCAAAGAGGCTCACGCGTTCATCGAAGCAATGAGGCCGTTTGTCGAGAAATAATTACTTCTCAGACAACATTTAAAATACCCTCTGAACATCCTATCATGCATGACAGCCTTCGAGCTCCAGAAAAAGGCAACGCTTGCAAAACTCGGCAAGCCTGACAAATCACGGGCGACAACCGCAGACAGCCACATCATCCTGCTTCTCGATACCATCAATGGCCATCCTAACATGTATACCACGAGCTCCTGCTCAGGAAGGATCATGGTTATCGAAAAGAAGGAGCGCATGATGAAAAAAGACGTCATCTGGCACTATATCTCCCACGATCCAGTATCACCGGCTGATATTGTCCAGGTTGCCAAAAAAGGCAGGAAAGACATGGTCTGGTTCAAATTCGAACCCCTCATCCTTCACGTCTGCTGCAGAGACACTAATTCTGCACAGGCTCTCCTCACGCTTGCCGGAAAGGCGGGATTGAAGCATTCCGGAGCGATCACCTTAGGAAAACGCATCATCATCGAAATCAGAGGAAACGACAGGATCGATGCGCCCATAGCAAAAGGTCCACTCCCACTCGTCACAGACGACTATCTTGCCACACTCACAACACTCGCAAATATCAAGCTCAAAGAGAACCTGAAAAGGATTTCCCTCCTCAAGAAAGGAATTGTTGGGATTCCTCAATCAATAGCAGTATAGATCTTGTCTTTCCCGATCCTTTTTCTCCCCAACGGCTCAAATAAGATATATCTGTCCTCTTCGACCTCAACTCCCACAAGAAGGCATTTGCCAGTCTTACCGAACGCGATCCTCTGCGCGACAGACCAGCACAATTCCTCAAGGGGGGCGTCAAACTTGTCCGCAAGCACGAATTTTGCAGACAGACCAGCATAGCAGGGGACCTCCTTATTTATCAGCATGTCCAATACGCCGCCTGGCACTTCCTGGACAGTATTATCTCTGCAGGCCTGATAGAATAAGGCGATGTTTTCAATATCAATCCCAATGACCATGATGAACCCTCAAAAAAAGGAGTAAAAAAATTAATAGTTGAACCCGTACAGCATCCTTCCTGTCGCATACGACTGGTAGTACTGGTAGCTCCTGAAAGGGATGCTTGGCCTTATCTGCGAGTACACGATCGGCTGGTACACGCCAGGATTCTCCTTCTGGAATTCCTTGAACGCATAATACTCCTTGTTCAACCCATTGTACTCCACATCATAATAGCCGTCCTTGAATCCTGCAAGGATGCCTTCGGCATATCCTTTATTGTACGAAGAGCTTCCTGAAGAGACGGTGATCTTGACATCTCTCCTGTTGAAGCGGTAATAGCCGGTCTGGACCTTGTTCGGATCATATTTTGTCTTCATCGCTTCGACATAATCAAAATACCCTTCATAGCCATAGCGCTGGAAATAGACACCATCAGGATACCCGCTGAAATAACCATAATTATACCCATCATCATACGATCCCTCTGCAATATCAACAACAAGTTGAGGATTTTCTATCTGGTAATACGAGTTCTGCGTCATCCTGCCATAGCCATAATCAGCATACGGCGTGTAGGAATACGGCTGGCCTGACAACGGATCAATGATGACCTGGGCCTTTGGTCGGTCTTGGATAGTGACCCGCTCGCCATACTTATCCGTGAAAAAATCATTCACAGAAGAGTATACAGCACCCCTGTTGAGAGGGACATACCGTTCAGAGGGGGAATAGATATCTTCCCGAGCAGTCATTGCGAATGTTGGAAACAAGACGACCAATGCTACGATCAATCCAAGTGCGATTCGTTTCATGATTTCACCTTACAAGATCTTGTTCAGTCAACGGCCTTCCTTTGCATTCCGTGACATGATTTTGATCGATATCGACTGTAATCGAGTATTCCTCATAAAAGACAGGGACATGCCTTGCATCGGTCAGCTTGATCGCGATGATCGCGGTGAACGCTGAATAATCCTTGTTAGGGATCAAGTCTGCGATGAACTTCTGTCCCACAAGAGGATTGTAGTACGTGATCTCGCGCACGTCACCAAGCATCTGGTAGCACTGGCTGTTCATGATGATCGCACGGGCACGTTGGAAGCTCTCTTGGACCTGGAACGGGCTGAGGATGATGACAGTCGGCTCTTGCGCTTCGGTCTCTTCTGTCTCCCTGATCACCGGAGGAGTCGTGGTGGGGACAGTCCTTCGGGGCTTTTCATTGATGACTTGGCCTGTAGGAGTCCCGACATCATCTGCAGGGACAGTGACGCCGACAGTCCCTCCTGCATACTGGCTCTTTCCGATCGTTGACTTTGTCCGTTCATTCAATGAGATGAGCACGGCAAGTATCACGATGATGATGAAAATCAATCCGACAATAACTCCGATGACTTTTTTTTCTCCTTCGATGTCAATCACCTGCAATTACTACCAGTATCCTGGATAGTTGTAGTTATAGTTGTAATTATATCTGTACGGGTCTGTGTAATAATAGTTGTATACATTCCCCTGATCATAATCCGGATAATTAACCCGGTCATAATAATACATCTGTACATACCGAGGTTCATATCTTACATAGGTAACTCGCGGAATTGAGTATGTCGACCGATAGCTGTTATAATTGTAATATCCATAGTTGTAATTCCTATTATTGTAGTAATTATTATTGTAGTAATTCCTATCATAGTTGTAATTCCTGTCATACCGGTCATTCTGATATCTGCTGTAATACCAGCCATAATACCCGTCAGACCTGTGCCTGTAGTTGTCATACCTATCATCATTCTCATTGCGGTCGTAGCGATAATCATACCGATCACAGCCACTACAGTCATACGTATAGCCAAGAACGCCCTGCATTGAAAAAATGAATACTCCTGCCAACACCAAAACAATAAATAGTCCAGCTTTCATAGTTTCACCCCTCCCCTTTTTTTTACAGAACTGTTGTTACTATGAAGTGTAGCAGTATATATAAAGTTTGTCCTTTTCCAGGCTACATGTCAGAACACACAAAGAAAAATGAGTTTTTCCCATCCGATGAATATGGACCGACATGAGAGATACAATGAGAAAGAGAACACGTCCGCGCATCTGCACGGCATGAGTCCCCG
>JAGVFV010000096.1 GCA_020057445.1 archaeon
AGAGGACGGGGCTTGAGATAGCGGTCGAAGGCCGCTACTGCTGGATCGTCTTCCTCCCCTCTGTCAGCCATACCGACCTTCCCGTGCCCTCCCGCTTCTACGGCGTCTATTCCGACGGCACATTCAAGTGCAGGGGGATCGAGATCCGAAGGAGGGACTCGCCCCTGATCGTCAAGAAGCTGCAGGAAGAACAGCTTTCGATCCTCAAACGGGCACGGACAAGAACAGCGTTTGACGAAGCTATGATCAATTGCGTACGTCTCCTCCGACAGGCGATAGCGCGGATTTCCGACCGGAAGGAAGACCTCACCATACGAAAACACATCTCCAAGATCAACTATTCTTCCTCATGCGCGCAAAAGGTGATACTTGACAAACACAACGCCGACGGACTCTTCCTGCATCCCGGGGAAGCGATCAACTACGTGATTCGGGATGCGCATGCGCAATACCCTTCCGAGCGATTCTCGCTTGACAGCGCACGGATTGATGTGGACGCGTACCGCGACCTCCTCATCAGGTCGACGGCTAATCTGTTCCTTCCCTTTGGCCTGAACCGCGAACGCCTTGACCGGATGACACGAAACGAGCAGCAGCTATCGCTTTTCGATTGCTTCATCAGCTGGCGACCAGGCGCTTTGCCTTATGTTTTTGGACGGGCGCAGAGAAAAATGGAGGAGTACTGCTGAATCATGTCCGGTTGCACGATACATTTAAATATTCAGCATTGTTCAAACCCACTATGAAAACATTGACTGCACTTATTCATAAAGAAGAGAACATGTACGTTGCGGCCTGTCCAGAAGTCGGAACTATAAGCCAGGGAAAGACAATCGATGAAGCAATAGCAAACCTCAAAGAAGCAACCACACTATATCTTGAAGAGTTTCCTTCGATTAAAACCGCCCGTCCGCTTCTTACCACATTCGAGGTGGCAGTAAGTGACGCCGCTTAAGAAAATATCTGGAAAAGAGTGCGTCAAGATCCTCTGCAACAAATTCGGTTTCCGCTTCGTGCGACAGACAGGAAGCCATATCATTCTCAGAAAGGAAACCAGCAACGGCCCGCTTGGCACAGTTGTCCCCAACCATGCAGAATTAAAGATAGGACCATTGAAGGGTGTTCTTGCTTTGGGTAAAGTGAATGAAGAAGAATTTGCAGAATATGAATAGAAATCTGTTCTTGGAATAAAATTTATAAATAAAAGGAGCAAAATATGCTTCATGCCCATCCGACTTATAAAAAAGAGCCAGGGAATATCAAGAAAGATCAGCGATACTTATAAGGTAATGAATTTTGTCACAAGGGATATCAACAAGAATGTCAGCCTTGCGGTCAGCACTGCCACGCGCCATGCAGAGACTACAAAGAGCGCAAGCGACAGGATATATTATGTTCTTGAAGGAAAGTTGACTGTGAACAAAAAATACGTCGCATATATGGGAGATGTCATCTTCATCCCGAAGAATACGGAATACCATTTTGAAGGGACATTTAAGACGATCCTTGTCAATGCTCCTGCCTTCAATCCGAGGAGGGAGCAAATTTCCAAACTCAAACACTCTTGATTGGCTTTAAAAAATGCTTATACTTCTTCACCATGACCTTCAGATCCTCAGTGAATTTCTCGGGGAAATGAAAGATCTCATCCTCTAATTCATCCATGGAAAAGACCTCAAGTCCGGAGCTTTCCCCGTCGATGAACTTTATCGGGCCATCAAAATAGCCGATGAAGACAGCGTTAAAGAATGGCTGGACGAAACGCTCGCCTTTCTTTCCGATCCTTACTGACTCGAACAAGCCCTCGTCCACTTTCCGAAACAATCCGACAACATCAAGATGAGTCCAGTTGATGGCTGATGTGAACTCCTTCTCAGGAAGGATGGACGCAGGAAAACCAAGCTCCTCTGCGCATTCCCGGATGGTGCACATCTCAAAAGACTCTCCTTTTCGCGCATGGCCTCCGATCGTCTTGTCATACAGGCCGCTATTCTCTTCCTTGAACTTGCTCCTCTTCTGCAGAAAGACCCTCCCTTTCGAATTCAGCATAAGGACCCGAATTGATTTGGCCTGCCTGGAGATCATGCCTTTCTTGGCAAATTCCTCTTTAATCTCAGCATAGAACTTCTTCCTATCCTCGCTTCCTATATATTTTCCTTTTAAGTTAAAAATTTCCAATTCTTCCATATACATCTCTTCTTTCTCTTTGTTTAAAAATTTTTTCCGGAAAAGTATATAAACCCCAATTTCCTTGGCCGCAATATGAAGAAGGACATCGGCCTTGACACGTACAAGAGAAAGGGCAACAATGCCCTTATCCTGGCCATCGTTGGCTTTGCCTTAGGGGTCCTCTTCTTCCTCCTCGATAATGACATCATCCCGTTCAAGTATGACATGCCCTACCTTGCAGTCTCGATGGTCTTTGCAGGATTCGTCATCATCCTTGGACTGCTCCTCTTCTACGAGAAAGTCAAGAAAAAATCATCTTGAACAAAAATTCCTTTGAAACTGCGACACATTCTCCTTTCTTCAGTCGAATGCTTGACAGCGTGAGCTTGCCGATAGCGATCCGCTCCAGCGAGAGCACATTCCTTCCGACAGCGGAGAAAATGCGGCGGACTTCCCGCTTCTTGCCCTCAGTGAGCACGATGGTCACGCGCTTATTGTCTGCAGTTATCTTCGAAGGCCTGGTCTTATAAGGGATGTGCTTCCCGTCCTCTAGCGTGATGACGACACCCTTCTGTATCTTATCAATGTCTCCTGATGACAATGGCGCATCCATGACAGCGACATACATCTTTTGCACATCTTTTTCTGGCTGTGTCACATCAGACGAGAGTTTCCCGTCATTTGTCAGGATGAGAATGCCTGACGTGTCCTCGTCCAGCCGGCCGACGCAAAAGAGCGTCTTTTCAGTCATCGGATCGATTCCCTTAACCAAAGAGAACACGCTCTTTTTCTTCATTTTCACGTCAGCAGAAGTCAGTCTGGACGACAGGTATCCTTCTGGCTTGTACACTGCGAGATATATCTTCTCATCAATTATATTGAGAGGCCTTCCTTTCCACATCACCTCTTTTCCGGAAGAGAACTGATAATTCGGCTGCGTAATCCTCTTTCCAGAGATAAAGACCTCGCCTGCACGGATGGCAGTATAGACATCTTTCTTTGACGAGAACAATCCTGTCTTAGAAAGGAATTGATGGATGTAAAGCTTCATCGGTAATTGCTCGGATGATTGTCATCGAGCTTTTCCCGCTCAGGATGCTGGTCTTTCAGGTGAGGAATCCTCGGTATCAGCAGGGCGAACAGACTTGCGACTATCGCAATGAAATACCATTGGAATCCGATCGAGATGCCGATCGCTGCAGAAAACCAGATGCTTGCGGCAGTCGTCAGATTCTTGATGATGCCGCCATCCGCCTTCAGGATCATGCCTGCCCCAAGAAATCCGATACCGACAACGATCTGCGAGGCGATACGTGACGGCTCAGTCGGACCGCCAAGATGAATAGAGAGCAACGTGAACAGGGCAGAACCCGCAATGACAAATGAGTGGGTCGAGATCCCCGCGCTCTTGCCACGGGATTCCCGCTCAGCGCCAATCGCAAAACCCAAGATGAACGAAAGGACGAGACCGATAAGAAATTCCTGCTCATAGCCGCTGAACATCTGCATGCTCATTCCTTCAAAGAGGGATTATTTAAAGTTTGCGATACGACGGCGGTCAGCTTATGCATGCGCTCCTTACAAGATCCCATCGTTCAGAGCATCATTTTCAATTTTTCACTCCAATGGCTAAATCTTTAAATAGTAGGATGCCTTGGAACCACTATGGAGATAAGAATCGACACCCAGCGAGACTCGAAAGAAGAGATCAGGAAAGCAATCGAGCTTCTCTCCCACTTCGCGCAAGAGCAGACAGTGCGACCAATCGAGCAAGCACAGGTCATACGACAGCAAGTGCAGCAACCAGCACAAGAACCGGTACAACTGACCACTCCTGAACTAAAAGCGGAGCCCATCGATCTCCAGGTCGAGCCAGGGCTCTTCAACATCTTCGATGAGACTGCAGTCACCAACCAGTCTCAAT
>JAGVFV010000074.1 GCA_020057445.1 archaeon
AACAACAGGTTTCGTGCCATCAAATGAGGAATATGGCTAGTAAATTTAAATCTTTCCTTCGGATTGAAAACCAAAAAGTTTAGAAGCAAACCTGCTTTTCCCTGGTGCATGGTGCCTCCTGATACATTGGAAAGGAGAATACGGAAGTATAAGCAAGACCTCACCGCTACGAAAAAGCAAGCTGTGCATCAGCTTGATTATAAGCCGATGGATTTTCCAGATGAAGATGGCAACATCGAGACCATTCCCGTGGTCTCAGGCTCCCACGAAGTCATCTTTGACAACATAGACTTGGAACGGGTGAATGCTGCACGCAAAGAATTGCTCTTCATCTATGATCAATATATGATCCAAAGGGCTCGAGTGCTTGCAGGAAGGGCGCTTGGACATTCCTGGCTTCGCATCGGACTCCATGAACTGTTCTACCTTCATCCGAAATGGCATCTGCCTGATTATGGAAGAGAGGAATGATATTTTTCAGATGGTCTTGGTGAAGACCGACCTTCATGGACAGAGGAAATAGGAAAGTTTTTATGGATGCTTTGATTCCTTTTTTCCATGAGGACTTTGGAATTCCACATCGATTATTTCGATCAAACCCATTTCGATACTCCATTCGATGACAATAAGGATCCCCGTTTCCAGCTCGGCATCGGCGATGTCGGTGACACAAAAATCATTGAGTACAAAGTGTTTTCTTCACCTCCTGATTTTCCCGGTGTTGCTCTTGCGATACTGGATTATCTGAAGGATTCTGATTATAGAAGAGAAACGCCGTCTTTTGAGACGGTCTATATCCTCACATTCTCAGAATCAGCATCTGCGCAGCTTGATGGGACAGGAAAGAGAGTCCTCGAAGAGATTGTCTCGTTGCACAATGATCTTGTCGCGCCCCGGATGAGATTGATGTCTGGCGGGAAGGCAAAAATCAACCTGTGAAAATCCTGTTCTTTCACCCAATCGTAACATATATAAACCACCTCTTTCCAAATCTATTCCCATGAAGAAGATCGGTCTTTTGCTTTTTGTGCTATTCCTCGATATGGTTGTCCTTACATATGCGGATCCGGGCGGCCAAGGATTGCCTGACCCGTATTTCGGGATGCTTGTCCTTTTCGCGACATTATTGATCACCCTGTTGCTGTTCTATGATGAGCATTTCAGGCAGGCGCATGCGCACGTGAAATCCTGGACAAGGAATAGTGTCAAGAAAGAGAATTCATTGCACGTCGAGCATTCGCAACAGGCCCATGAGGCGCATACTCCACTGTTCAAGAAGACAAACCACAACCTGTCCATGCAGTATGAGTTTGTCGACCTTGTCAGGCAGGAGATCGTGGAGATGCGAAAGAACAATCTTTCTGATGGCGCTATTGTCGCCCATCTGAAGGAAGAGCAGTGGGATCCGCAGGTGATCTACATCGCTCTCAGCCGTGCGAAGAAGGGCGAGAAGGCGAAATAGACCGATATATTCTCTATTATTCTTTTTTTCAACACGTAGTTTTTCACTCAGCATTTCATAATCTAGAGGTTTCACAACAGAAATCTTTATATACTAGTTGTGCTTTTAGTATACTAATGTAACTGTTTACACAAACAGTATAGATGAAAAAAAGGTGAGATGACAATGGGCGACGGCGAGATGATCTTCAATTTCTTCAGCAATGTCAACAAGAACAAGGAAGAGCACATGTCCCAGATGAAGACGCAGACCAGAGCCCAGCAGATCGCAGAACCAGCTCCAAAGACAGCTTCGTGGGATGAGGCGAGAAAGAAGAACATCGAGCAGCTTCGGGCTAGCGCTGCAAATCCATCTCCTGTGCGCGTGCAGAGCAATTATGACACTCCTCAGATCCGTCCGTCGGCAAAGATTTCCGCTTTCCCGAATTCACGAACAGAGGAGAGAGGTATTCCAGATTCGGCCAATCCGATTTCTAAAGCTCATGCAGGAATACCCACCTCTCCTCCTTCTTCTCGACCAGTAACAAACCATCCTTCTCCAGGTAATACTGATTTGAGTGCAGTATTTAATTATTGGAAGACGAAGAAGTAGTGCCCTTTTGGCAATATTTGCAGGTTTATTTTTCGGATTTTCGGCATTTTTTATTGAAAACTCTCTTATAACAAGCTCACCAAGCTCTCTTCCATGACAAACTACGAAGACGATGACGAGGATTTTGATGAAGAGGAGTTTGAGGATGATGACAGGACATACACCAAAGAAGAATTCGAAGATGATTATGATGAACTAATTTGTCCGAATTGCGATAGCGATGATGTAGACGAAGAGCACAACTTTGCGAATATCGGATTTCTCGGAGGTATGGGTTACTTTCTGGACTTTCCTTTTAGCGCGAACTATACATGCAATGAGTGCGGCGCAGGGACTGATGAATGCTTCATAGCGACGGCAGTGTATGGTGATGCTCATGCTTACCAGGTCGAAGTCTTGAGAGACTTCCGTGATGATGTTCTTTACGAGCATGCGCTTGGCAGGAAGCTTATCGACTGGTATTACAGCGGTGCTGGAAGGAAGGTCGCACGATTCGTCAGGGAGGAGACTCCAGGGATCATCCCTGTCATCCGCAGAGGGCTTGATGCCATCGTCGGGACATATGCAAGAAGGGTGACTATGGACGATGA
>JAGVFV010000155.1 GCA_020057445.1 archaeon
CTTTCCCTTGCTTCAAGAATTCGTCTTCGGTAGGGACTGGCGCTTCGAGCCTGACTGTCGCCTCTCCCACGTCGTGCTTGCGCTGCTGTTCTTCCATCCAGTAATAGACATCCTTGGGGTCATTGGTCGTGCGCGGCTCGAGCCATTGTCCGCCGGTCTCTGTCTGGACAAGGATCTTGTCCCCGTATTTCATCATGCAGTACCTGCCGTTGCACGTGACGCTTGCGCCAAGGTTTGCGAAGGGATTGCTCCTGCTTTGCGGAGAGAGGTAATCTCTGATGACTGACGTGCAGTAGTCTGCAGGTTGCCGATTCATCCTGTTGACCTGCTCTGCCATGTCCCTGATGAGGTTGATGAGTTTCGGGATGCCCATCAAATCTGAAGCAGCTCCGCAGATGGAATGCTGGAGCGAAGGTCCTCGTGCCCAGTGGCACGTGTACATGGCTGCTGACGTCGCAGTCGCCCAAGGATTAGAGAGGAATCCCTGCAGGAAGCTTGACATGTCCTGGAAGACGCCGACAAAGGGAAGCGCGCGGGCGATGCCGCCATAGACGTATTTGCACTGCATCTGGCTCTGGATGGCATCGCACTGGCTGATGGGAAATCCTGCAGCCACGTCTTGGCTGTAGCAGCGCAGCTGCTCGCACGTGATCTGGTTGAGGTTCTGCAGGTGGTAGACGACCGCAGGGATGCACGCCGTTGCCCCTGCGATGGGAAGGCTCTTCCAGGGGTCGATGTAGGTGCGTGCGTCGACATTCATCGTCCGTTGTGAGACTTCGGATACCTGCCGATAGCCGGGAATCTTCTCATATAGCTTGTAGATATACTGCTGCCATTCCGCGCTGCAGGTCATGCTGTCGCACACGCGTTTTCCTACGGGATTGTCAAGTATCTGGTCTGCCCCTTTTCCTATGTATTCTCCTGAAGTGTCCAGTGTCCGTGCGACAGGGTCTCCGACGACGCTTGAGAATGCTCCTGTCGAGGTCGCCTCGAGAAGGCCTGATGCCTCTTTTCCCTTGAGCGCAATGCCGCAGGCGAATTGGGCGGCAGCGGTGTAGGTGTAGTATTGCCTGATCATGTCAGACATCTTCTGGACCTTTCCTCTCAGCGCTTCCTGCTCTTCCTTTATTTGTTGTGCAGGCGCCTTGGTGTGGTGCGCTGTCATGGTGACGGTGAACCAGTCCTCTTCTTGCTGTGTGATGGCATAACTTCCTTTCTTGTTCGTGATGAGGACAGAGCAGTTGTACCTGTAGGACGGTTCGTCTCCTGGGAAGTTGTTCCTGTTGAAGGTCGCTCCCATGACAAATGTCTTTGCCTGGTTGTCTGCGATGAAGGAGAGTTGCGTTCGCGGGTCGAGGCGGATGCTCTCGCTTCCGATGAGGTAGCAGCCGCTTGTCTGCGCCTTGAGTATGGAAATGCCTGAGACTTTTGGTGAGAACCTTCCTTCGAAGACCACGTGCTTGTTGAAATCCTTGATGAGGTCGATGCTGAACTGCTGGCTGTCTTTCGGCACGCGGTGGGGATTTCCTGCATCGTCCATAATGTCCCAGGCGTTGATGCTTGTCACTGCGTCTGATTTCAGGACATTCACATTCGAAAAAGTCTGGCTGACTGAATTGTTTGCCGTGTCGAGGAAGAAGACTTTCACTTGCCCGTTTGCCGGACCTTCTGGCGCGACTCCTGATATAATGCATTTCCAGATGCCTTCTTCACGTGTGCAGGATCCTCTTGTGTCTTTTGCGCCGCCGATGCCTGAGAAGTCTGCAATGGCATTCACTTCCCCGTTCCTTTCTGTGATGTTTGCCTGGATGATCATGGTGTCAAAGCTCTTGTAGAAGGTGTCTCCTGCAGAGGTGTGCATGAGTGCATTCTGGACGACCGGCGGGTCGTTGTCGCAGAAGAGAGTGGCGCTTCCGTAGAGCGCTCTTCCTTCCTTGTCTACTGACTGCAGTCCTCGCGGATTGGTGATGCTTGCTGTATATTCCTGCCCGTTCTGGCAGGTGATCCTCGGGCTTCCTGTGCATCGCGATCCGTCGCATGACGTGACGCGAAGGATGATGTTCAATCCTGGGAAGGTGTAGTAGACGCTTGTTTCCGATGCTTCGCTTCCGATATCAAAATACACAGTGTTGATGCCGTTCCTGATGAAGCAGCGCTCTCCTTGGCATGTCGGAGTCGTGATCCTGACCTGCGCTGATTCCGCTGATGAGAATGCCAGCGTGCAGAGAAATATGAAGATCGTAAATATGATGACAGTTCCTTTCACAACCATTCCCTCTTTTCTCCATTCGTGAGGCTTGAGGTTTAAAAAGCTTGCGCCTACTTTACCCGTCCTTCCGCGCCCTTCTCAACGATGATCTCTTCTTTTTCCGTGCGTAGCAGCTTGTCGAGGAAATATGCTTTTCCGTCCTTGGCAGTGATCGAAAGCTTGGTAAATTCCTTGTAGCTTACGTGCTTGCTCGGATTAATTCCTTTATTATCGCTTCCGTAGAAGACAGGGCTTCCGTTCTCGCTTTCTTTCACCGTGAGCAGCCCGACAGTTTCTCCTGCTGCAAGGAGCATGCCCTCTGATTCGATCCCGCGAAGGACTGCGGGTTCAAGATTGGAGACGACGATGATCTTCTTGTGCAATAATTCTTCGACAGCGTAGTACGGACGGATGCCTGCGACGAGCGTCCGCGGCCTCTCTTCTCCGATGTCGATCTTGAGCACGTAGAGCTTGTCTGCCGAAGGATGCGGTTGCGCTTCGATGATTTCCGCGACGCGAAGGCCAAGTGTTTGAAATGCGTCGCTGTCGCCTTCAGTCCTGCCTTTCTGCGCATCTTCCTGCTTATCTCCTGCGCCCCGTTGTTCTTGCGTCCCTTTGTATCTTTCCTTGAGCTCTTGTATGCGGGAATCCTCTGCCTTTGCGAAGAGCAATGCCGGAGCGTTGATCGTCGTCGCTGTCGTCTTCCATCCTATCTCTGACCAATACTGTTGTGGAAGGTTGAGCTGCTTCCAGATGCTCTCCGCAGTCGTGGGAAGGAACGGCCAGAGGACGATGGAGAGGTCTCGCACGAGCGAAAAGAGGTTGGCAAGCACGTTCTTTGCCTTATCCGGGTCTTCCTTGATGAGCTTCCATGGCTCGTTGTCCTGGAAATACTTGTTCCCGATCCTCGAGAGGGCCATGACTTCATGGAGCGCTCTCTTGATCTCTACCTTTTCAAGGTGGTCCTCGATCCTCTTGATGGCGTCTTTCGTGTCGAGCTCTTCTTTCGTTAAGGGATATACTTTGCCGTCATAGAACCTGGTGATGAATGTTGTCGTGCGGTTGACGAGGTTGCCAAGGTTTGCGACAAGCTCGTTGTTGAGCTTGTCCTGGAAGTCCTTCCAGGAAAAGACAGTGTCAGAAGTTTCCGGCCTGTTGATGAGGAGGTAATAGCGCCAGACATCGGAAGGGATGCCTGTCTCGATGACGTCATCTCCAAAGACCCCGCTCCCTCGCGACTTGGAGAACTTCGCATCCTCATAGTTCAGATACTCCGTCGAGTTGATGTGGTGGAGCATGGTCCACTTCTCTTTTGTCCCGAGAAGCGTCGCCGGGAAGAGGATGGTGTGAAAGGGGATGTTGTCCTTTGCCATGAACTGGTAGAGCTTGACGTCTTTTCCTGTCCACCACTCTTTCCAGTCTTCTCTCGCTTTTGCAGTGATCGAGATGTATCCGATCGGCGCGTCGAACCAGACGTAAAAGACCTTTTCCTTGTATTTCTCGAGAGGGATTTGCACTCCCCACTTGAGGTCACGGCTGATCGCCCGTGGTTTTAGCCCCTCTTTGAGCCATTTCTCCGTCGTCGTTATGGCATTGTCTGTCCAGAACCCGGCACTCTTCTGTTTTTCGACCCATCTGGTGAGGGCTGGCTGGAGCTTTTCAAGATCGAGGAAGAGATGTTCGCTCTCCCGGATTTCAGGCGTCTTTCCGCAGACCTTGCAATGCGGATCTAGAAGTTCGACAGCGTTCAACAGGTGGCTGCACGAGTCGCATTGGTCTCCCCGCGCCCCCTTGGCATGGCAGTTCGGGCATTCTCCCTCGACAAACCTGTCTGCGAGGAACTTGCTGCAGGAGGAACAGAAGAGCTGTTCTACCGTCGCTTCCTTGATGCACTTGTTCTTGTAGAGCTTCTGGAAGATGTCCTGGACTATGCTTTCATGCTCAGGGGTGCTCGTCCTTCCAAAGATGTCGAAATTGATGTTGAACCAGTCGTAGATCCTCTTGTGGATGGCATAGTACTTGTCACAGAGCTCTTTTGGCATGATCCCTTCTTCGAGCGCCTTTGTCTCTGTCGCTGTGCCATGCTCGTCAGTGCCGCAGACGAATAAGGAGTCGCATCTCTTGAGCTTGCAGTAGCGCGAGAAGACATCTGCAGAGAGCACGCAGCCTATGATATTCCCGAGGTGCGGGACATTGTTCACATAGGGCAGTGCCGATGTGATGAGGATCTTCCCTTTCTTCCTTGTTGATTTCTTTGTTGCGAAGGTGACCACCTATGGGAAGAAGATTGTGTCGGTGGTTTTTAAACGTTATGGATTATTTAGTAAACGACACAAGTAACGCATAATATTTCTTGTCGTTTACTATTTTGTGAGCGACACAATTTAATGCGTTATTAATGTCGCTCACTAATTGACGGGAAAATGGATGAAGGCAAAGACCTGCAAACTTTTTTGCAGGTGCTCAGCGTTTTTGATGCGCCTCTGGACGTGCAATTTGTTCTTACCATCCAATAGTAATTTTTAACAATATTTATAAATGGATACTGCGTCCCCTTCCTTATACGTTCCCATCTTCAAGGAGGATAAGATGAAACAACATAAAAATCCAGAATATCTCATCCGCAGTTCTCAGGCAGGATACATCAGCAGGAAGCTGCTCTTGGCGATCGCGGGTCTTGCCGTCGCAGGAGGCATCTACCTCAGCATCCCTGGCAAGAAGACCGCCGACCAGACCGCCGACGTCGTCACTTC
>JAGVFV010000203.1 GCA_020057445.1 archaeon
AGAGGATTTCACGACGTCAGCAATCTGAATAGGATCCGAAACATAAAAAAGGGGCTGCATGGGCTATTCTCTCAGACGCTCTCATCTTCAGATCCGATCTCCATGTTGTACGTTGCTCCCCTGGACCAGTTCGAGACGACTGCCAAGAGCAGCAGATTCCATGATTTCATCTGGAAGCACAATTATGTATTGGTGCTTGGAAACTCGGCAAAGACGTTCGTTGAGTTTGCGAAGCGCATGGCGGACGAATTACAAAGGCCAGGATATCTGGTTGCGGAAGAAGAGGATCCGCAATACAGCAAGAGACTTCCGTGTGGCATCCCTAGTCCCACTTGAAATCATTCTGGATGTAATGGATGATTCCAGAAATGTCTCTTACGGTGAAAGCTGCTTCTGCATCCTGAGAAAGACGGCCTTGGAGTTGGATCAGATATGGTTCCTCTCTTTTCAGGACTTCCTTTGGCATCCTGCTCATCACACTACGGATGGCAGACACTGCAGCATAAAGCAGGTCTTCTGGCGTCGTATCTCTGTGGTCTCTCCAACCCTCTTTGTGATAATCTCCATTTTCTTCAAAATCCCGTACAAGGGCAAAGATGCGGTTTGCGGCGCTCTCGGTGCCGATCCCTGCGAGATACTTGAGTGATTGGTCAAGGTTGTACTTATCATCAAATGCGACTTGACGCCAAGGAATACCACGTACCTTAGGGAGACGGGTGTCGATGCATGTTGTCATCAAATACTCTTGTGTTTCCTTGCTGATGCCAAAATCACGGGCAAGGCCAAAGAGGTACGACGTGTCTGCGTCTTTCCCTATCTTGTGGAGGTCGCCTGATACTGCTCGAGCTGCAAATGCAGTGAATTCGTCTTTAGTCATGGATTCAAGCGTGACCTGGTATGCTTCATCGATAGCCTTTGTCCAGAATGTACGCTCTCCTTCTGGATTCGATTCGCTTTGAGGCACCTGTACTGGCCTTTCCTTCTCGGGAAGAAGTGCAATGACATCGCGTATGATGCGGAGTTCTTCTGCAGTAAGGTCATGCGAACGAAGGGTTCCGATCGCAGTCCTTGCCTCCGCATATCCTGCATTGTCCACTCTCTGGAAAAGCGAAGTGATATCTTCCTCTGTCCGATGCCGCAAAGCGTTGTATGCATCCAGTCTCTCTGTAGACGGTTGTACGAGGTAGCAGGGTTCGCTCGAATAGAGTCGAAGGATGCCTGTTTTCAGTTTCATCGGGGCGATCCGTACATGGTCGCCGGGCATGGGACTTTTTTTCCGCTCCAGGTTTTCAAGTACACCGCCTGTGAATGTCACCCTGCCGTTCGGCATGAGGATATCGTAAACAGTGCCTTCAGCAGTCTCGATTTTTCCTGTGATGGTCGTATCGTTAAATCCTTGAGGAGGATTGTTCACCGTACGCTCTTGTGTCTTTCCGTCTGGAAGATGGACAGTGAGTGTGACAACACGCCCTACGCTAGAATGTCCTCCAAATGAAGAACCGTCAGGGAAACCAAGGCTTTCGAGGAATTTGTCCTGCAGGCTTTTTGAATAACCCATGAATTTTCCGTCGATGATCGCACGCTTTCCCGCAGGGATGGCATCCAATGTTCTAGGATCCGGGTTTATTGGTGGTGCAGCAACAATAGCAAGGAGTTGAGCGTCATAATTCCAGATGTCAGAGATCCTGTAATTCTGCTTCCGTTCCTGCCCGACTTTCAGGATGACTTCCAAGGGCATGCCGACATGGCCTTGCAGCGGGTCGGGGGATAAAACTTCTCCCACGAAGAAATTATCTGCAATCCTTCCGTCGGCATCGACGTGGATGCGATACAGTCCTTGCC
The DNA here is from genome assembly GCA_020057445.1 of archaeon. Lineage (GTDB taxonomy): Archaea > Nanobdellota > Nanobdellia > Woesearchaeales > JAHJEM01 > JAHJEM01. The sequence goes on from JAGVFV010000203.1 coordinate 1,843, forward strand.
TGTCAGGCTCAATAAAACCAGTAACCTTGACCTGGTCCCCTTCTTGAAATGGCGGATATATCTCCTTTTCCTCCCGTGCAAACTTCTCCTTCCAATCAACATATAATCCTGTTTCTCCTGCATACCATACAGGTTCTCCAGCAGGCTTTCGCCTGATCGAGATGACATGGGTGTCGCCTTCCTTTTCCGAGGTGAACGATACCTCACCAGTGCATTCCCTGTTGAGGGCTGTTTCAAGCGCGTCCTGGATCCTTCTGACTTCATCGTCGAGCATGCGTCTTGGGAATTTTTAAAGATTTATAAATTATTCGTAACAATGACTCCTGAATAGTGAGTACATAAATCGTTTATCGGAACATTCTTCGGCTTCTAGCGTAGAAAATATCGCGGAATGGAAGCGCTGAAGACAGATCGTAGGCGAAATAATATTCCGCCCGGAGGCGTGCCTGCCTGGTTCAAGAACCTCCCAAAAATATTCGGGTTTGAAAGAAAACAAATTTCAAGATAATGTACACGCATTCTTATTTGTGGTGACAAACTGACCTAAGAGCTAGTTTTCCTCTGCGATGTCGGACCAGGCAATCCTGTCATACCAGACGGCATCACTGTCAGAAGGGTAGATACATTCACATCATCGCCATCATTTCCCATCTGTACGGTGATATTGTAGATTCCTGGCGCAAGGCCATTTAACCGCCATTTCGCATGAGGCCAATTTGAAGGTTCGTTGATGTATGTCGTCAGATTCTGATAGCAACTGGTATTCGCATTTATGCAATGATCCCAGAATAAGATACTATCAACATAATAACTCCCATTGACATAAAGCCTGAACGGGACCTCTTTGAAAAATACAGTGTCAGTACCGAAAGGCTCGGAGAGGTAGAACTGGATATGCACTGACACATTTTTCCCTTGCTCGACAGTTTCATTAGGAAGCTCAGTCAAACTCCATCGAAGATGGGCTATTTCCTGAAGAGAGTAGACTATATAGTTATGAAGCCCTGTGCCTGGAAAAAACGTGACATTCTTCCAGATGTCATTTGTCTGGTTGGTATAGTTGATTAAAAATGTCTGGTTGGTATAATTGATCGCAAGTTTCATGTATGGATTCAACCGTTCCTCATAATAGAGGTCAGGACCCCAGTTGATGGTTATATTTGCAAGCGTCCCATTCTTCATGAATATAGTTGAATAATTTGAGTTGGCAGACATAACATTACCTTGATAATTAGGATAATAGATGCTTGTCGAGACATTCAAGTCTTCTGTTCCTGAATTATTAATCCATGCGGTGATGACGAGCGGATCATTCTCATAGATGGCGATATCTGTCGGATCCAGAAGATTCAGCCTATTTATCCAAGACGTATTGCACCAATGCGGCGCACCATAGCTATCATATTTTATGCAAGTCACATTCACGATGTCAATCTTTTGGTTGACATAATGCGCATGATTATGTTTTGTCGACCATATCCTACTCATGTTCCAACTGTTCCTATGCCCCACCTTGTCAATAGGTAAAATAGAGAAGTAATATTCCACATCTTGCGGGACATTCTTCATCATGATCTGGGTGGTCTTATTGCACGCCTGCGGGAGAAAACACTCTCCATTTGCGCAGCTGTCCCCGTTGACATTTCTAAATCCCCCGGACCACGTGGATAAATTTGGCGCGTTCCAAAAATCCTCCTCTGTTTCAATAGGATTGGTGGAATATTTTATGATCCGCTCACCCACCGGGCATCCTGTATAATGGGTCAGATTCCTGCACCACGCCTCATACCACGGCGGTCCTGCATTGTTGTCGCCAGGCTCGATGAAGCTGAGCATCAGCTCATTGTTGAATGCGCCGCGCGTCACGTTGAAATTCCATACGATCGTCGGCCAGCTGTTGTCGATATCCAGATTCACAAGGAATGCATTTTGGGAATGATTACCATAATCGAATGCAGTGATATTCAACTCATAAAGCCAATCATCACCAAAAATTGTCGTGTCCAAGAAGAATCCGAAACTCTTATTCTCAGCAAATGTCGTATTAGTTACATTGATAGTCTCGTAGAGACAACCAGGGTTGAGGTGTCCGCACCAGTACCAATCGAACTGCACTTTCTGAATATCTGGCTCAGAAAAGATCGCCCAGACGGGATATGCTGAACCATTCAATATTGACCAGAAGACAGGAAAATAGGTCGAGCCGTTCTTTGGGCTGATATTGATGGGTTGGGCTGGTGGAAGCAAGTCATCCCAAAACCGCCAGCTATAGCTCTCTTCATCTTTGAAAATTGACGTGTTCACGCATCGTGCATAGATCGTGGTAAAACCGTTAGCAAGCCCTGAAATGCCAGCAATATGAGATAATCCATCTATTGACTGGAAGGGAGTCATCTGGTCAAAGATCGCGTCGGCATTGACGCTGTAGCGGCAGACTGCACCGACGGCGCTGGTGATAGAGATATCTGTGCCTGTCGAGCTGATGATCTGGTTCGGAGCCCCATTTCCTGCGATGCTATCATATACTTGAAAATTCATCGTGTCTTGTGCATTAAGATGCCCGTCGCTGGCAAGTATGGTGCAGCTTGCAGGGCCGACGTAGCCTGGAGCGGGATGGATAAGCAAGAATTGGCCGTCTATCTCGCAATCGACCTGAAGAATTTCTTCATGAGTAACTTGGAAAGAGAGGTCATTGAGATCCGGATCGTCCGAATAATTTCTCAGGTCATACGGACCATACTCCCAGTTGTTCAAGACATCATGATCAGGAAGATTGACAGTCGGCGCGTGGTTGATCCTGCAGCAGACAGTCTGCGTCAACGGATTATCCTCCGCAGGAATGGCTGTCGCGATCGATTCTTCAGAAGGAGATGTGGATGTTGCTTTCGATTCTGACACGAGAGCGTCTCCTATTTTTTGAGTATCACCGTCATTTTCAACCATTGCTTCGTTCGGAAGCACAACTTTTCGAAAGATGGGCGAGCCGCCGACGCTGCAGCTGTATTGCATGACGACATCTCCTCTGGAAAGGTCACAATTGCTCGTGCATGCGCCTCCGTTAGTGGAGCAGGCGCTCGCAGAGACATTGCTCGCAGCAATAAAAGATGAAATCAATATAAAGAATAGAGCGGCATATCTCATATGATGGGGAGGGAGGAGATATTTAAAAAGATTATCACGTAAATGAGTATGTAAAAGGTTGATCATTCCTGGATATGACCTTGAGAACGCTTCATGAAGTCCCAAATGTATTACTGGGAAGAAAGTATCAAGGGAAGAAATCTGTCAGATCAAAGATCACTGATCACAGGAGAAATAATATCCCCCCAGACGCGAACCAGTAACCTTTCGGTGGCGGCTGATCACAGCTGACCGCTGGCGAAGAATGGTAAGGATCAAACTTACCGTAAATCAACATGCAAATGCTCTTCTTGTACGATTCTTTCCACAGTTTTTCTGTCCTTACCTAAAAGAAGCACGACCTTGTCCGTGATATCTTTGAGTGGTCTCTTTGTTACATCCCTGTATGCATCCGGACCAAATATGTGAACCTCTCTTTGATTCTCGTCCAGTATGTAAGATACTGTGTGAGGATAGCGTCCATATTCTTCAGTTGAGACAGAGTAATGTTCGACTTTTTGCGCTCGCTCTCCTTCAAAGTATACTCTTGGTGTCAAATTGTGGGTGCTACGTAGAAATTCATCAATCATATATGTGTTCTTGTTAAATGTCGGATCTGAATCTTCATCATCGTCGTATCTGTGTCTCATGAAAAAAAGAAACATTCGGTAATTAA
>JAGVFV010000159.1 GCA_020057445.1 archaeon
CTTGTCAACAGCGATCCTACAGTCTCTCGGCTTGCTGTCGCTGGCATGTGCGCTGCCTACAATCTGCCCGAGGCTGTCGTCAACCTCAGCTATGTCCGCCTCGTCACTTTCGGTGATAACCTGAACTTCTTCGGGCTGAACCCGAACTACACTGGCGTGACCGCTGACAAAGTTTGGCGGACTTCGGTCGACCTCTACAAGCATGCGGGGAGAGTGTCTGGCTCGATGCCCACTTTCCGCGACGTGTCCAACCTCTCGATCCTGAAGGCGATCCGCGACCGCGGTCTGCTCACTACTTCCGGCATCCACGCTCCTGAGGCTGCGCCTGAGTTTGTCCAGACGGGCAAGGAAGCGACCGCTCCCCAGATCGGCGAGACGCGCCTGAACATCAACTTCGACACGAATTCTGCTATCCTCGACCAGAATGCTATGAGCAAGATCGACGAGTCGATGTTCTTGAACATCGTCAAGAACTCGCGCGCGAAAATCCTGCTCGAAGGCAACACCGACAACACCGGTTCCGACGCTGTCAACGATCCATTGAGCAGGCAGCGTGCGGAATCAGTGAAGCGGTACCTGGTCGGCACTCACAAGATCAACCCGACCCGCATCACCGCGGTCGGCAACGGCAGCCACCAGCCAGTCGCGGACAACGCATCTGATTCTGGACGCAGCCAGAACCGTCGGACTGACTTCAGCATCCTGAACTATTCCGAAGGCGTGAAGTAACACCCTTTTCCGGAGGGGATGGACTGCAAAGGGAAACCTGAAGCGATCCATCCCCTCAAGGGAGGACACATGACAGAAGCAATCGCTCTCCCTCGGAGGAGACTTTATCCTCACGAACGGTTGGGCGGCTTCGGAAAGGGGTTCTTCGAGCTTCGGGGAGAGACATCAAGAACCGCGGATATCATTCTCGGAATTCTAGGGTACGCTACCCTCGTTGCCCTCTGGTGGCTTTTGGCTACTTTGATCGACAACCCGTTCTTGTTCAGGTCACCTTGGGCAAGCGTGACTGCGATTCCCGAGCTACTGAAGTGGAACCTGCCGAGGAACGCTTTGTTCTCGATCTTCCTCAACTTCGGCGGGTATCTCATCGCCTGTTCGATTGCGCTCCCGGTCGGCTTCCTGCTCGGTCTCTTTACAGGGCTTCGACGGATGTTCGATCAGCCGATCGCAGCGATCAGGTATACCCCTCTTCCGGCAGTGCTCAGCCTTTTCATCATCGCTTTTGGGATTTACTGGAAGATGAAGATGATCTTCCTCGGGGTAGGAATCCTCGTCTACCTGCTTCCCGTCGTCATACAACGGATCGACGATGTCGAGAGGACCTATGTGAACGTCGTCCGCACGCTTGGCGCGAGCAAGTGGGAGACGGTGAGAACTGTCTTTTTCCCGCAAGTGATGGGCAAGCTCTCAGATGATATCAGGGTCCTTGTGGCCATCAGCTGGACATACATCACGATTGCTGAGGTCTTCAACAAGGGTGAAGGCGGTCTTGGTGGATTGATCAGCGCGGCAGACAGGACTCATCGTCCCGATATGATGATCGCTCTTCTCATCCTTATCATCATCATCGGCGTGCTTCAGGATCGCCTCTTCAAACTCCTCGACAGGGTGATCTTTCCCTGGAAACATGCGGGGGGTGGGAAATGAACGGCGATACACAGAAGATAGGCAACATCACCTTCGAGAATACCTCCCTCCCAGACCTCATCGAGATGAAGGGCATCAGGAAGGTATTTGGCAAGGGAAAGACTGCCACTACTGTCATCGAAGGACTTAACTACCTCATGGAGGATCTGCCTGACAAACTGCAGTTGGACATCCTGATGGGACCGTCTGGCTGTGGGAAGACGACCGTCCTCAACATGCTCGCGGATATCGAGACTCCCACAGAAGGAGAGATCCTTTTCAAAGGACAGTCTCGGACTCCGGACGACATCGTTCCTATCGTCTTCCAGAAGTATGGATCACTCCCTAACTTGACTGTCTTGAAGAATGTCGAGCTCGGTATCTCCTTCAGGGAGTTTTCAAGACTTCCTGACAAGGAGAGGACGGAACGGGCGATGGCGATGATCGAGGCAGTAGGACTCGCCGGGCACGAGCACAAGTACCTTTCCAAACTCTCTGGTGGACAGCAGCAGCGCGTCGCGATCGCACGCAGCTTGATCTCGCTTCCTCTCACCGTCATCCTTGACGAGCCGTTTTCTGGACTCGACAGGGGGACGAAGCTGGAGATGCGGGATCTGCTTCAGGACATCGGGATGCGCATGCAAGCATCCATCATCTTCGTCACTCACGACCCCTACGAGGCGGTCTTTCTCGGGCAGCGTATATTCATCATGGATGGCGGCCCAGGAAGGATTGTCAAGCGGTTCGACGTCCCCTTCGATTACCCTCGAGGGCCGGATGTCATCCATGACCGCAGGTACACAGAACTCGTCGCCGAAGTCGATGAATTCATCATCGGCCTTGACCAGAAGCGCAAAGCAAGGGCGGCGAAGCAATAACTTCCGCAACGCATGAAAGGAAGATTGGCGCCGCAAGTACTCGAGACATGAGCAATCATGGATCTTTGTGCTTGCGGCTGCCTTTCTCTTCTTCTGCCTTTTTTTTGGTCTATTTATTTTCTATATAGAAATAAAATAATCGCATGAAAGCGTTACATTAAATATTTATAGAGGAAACTCTTAGCAAAAAATAAGGGTGATCATCCATGACCGACTGCATCTTCTGTAAGATCATCAAGGGAGAGCTCCCTTCAGAGAGAGTGTATGAAGACAAGGACTGTGTCGCATTCCTCACGATCGGACCTGTCAATAAAGGGCATACTCTCGTCGTTCCGAGAAAACATGTCGTCAATCTCTTTGACATGGATGATGCTTTAGTCAAGAAACTCTTTATCGTCGTGAAAAAGCTCATCCATCCGGTCACGAATGCATTCAATGCAGACGGAGCGAACGTGAGCATCAACAACAATGAGGCAAGCGGCCAGATCGTCATGCACGCGCACGTGCATATCATCCCCCGATACAAGAGCGACAGGCTTTCCGCTTGGCCGCACCAGACCTATGCTGACGGAGAGATGAAAGAATGTGGCGGAAGGATACGAAAGCGATTGGCCACGTGACCGCTCGGACAGGGCTCATCATCACTTGCCTGCCAATGCTTTTGAGCATTCCATCATCTCTGAATATACCTTGAACCGTTCCTCTTTTGAAAAGAAGTCTCTTCCTTCTTCAGACGCCATGGTGAAATACTGGAGGGCAAGGGCGTATTCTTTCTTTTTCATGTATGTTTCCGCGACAAGGCAGAATACCTCTACTGCATCTTCTGTGAAACCAAGCTCTGCATAGGCGTCTGCAAGCGTGAGCTCGAGGTCAATGGTGTTTTCTGACTTGATTGCGCATTCCATGAGCTGGAACTTCAACCACATGAGTTCCTCTTTCTTCAATTGCTTTATTCCCTTCTTCAACGAAGAGAGGAAATGGTCAAATGCAGGCCCATACTCATCCTGTCTTTTATACAACCAGCCCACATGGCGTTCTGTTTCAATGGCGTCGAGGGTTCTTCCTGCTTTTTCATACGCCTCTGCAAGGCTTAATTCAAGAGAGATGAGGTTTCCGTTCAAGCGCCCTTGGTGGATCGATTGCCAGGCTTCAGAAATCTTATTCTTCAGAGTGGCTATGTCTGTTTCAGGCATGCTAGCCTATGCAATCACTACTCCTATATTAATGTGCATAGTATTTTTTGCCAAGAACGAATTTGTTTAGCACCCTAAGGTCGAAATTCTTTCTTTTTCAGACGCTGGCGCGTTGCGGGGGGTTGCCTCATTGCGACCTCAGTCGCTATGAGGTCATGTCAGGAACGAAGTTCCTGAGCATCGTCAGAAACTTTCAGTTTCTGAGA
>JAGVFV010000158.1 GCA_020057445.1 archaeon
GCTATCAGGATCGCATGCTTGACTGTATAGGACGGGTTCTTCTTCACGCAATGATCATAATATTTTCCTGATGAAAGTAATTTTGCAGTGCCCCTGATGCGCACATAATGCCCGATGACGCATACTGTCTGATTCTCCTTCAGATTATTTACCGTCGTCTTCATCTGGCAGTCAGCGACCAATAACTTCCCGTCGACAAAACCAAGTGACATCGCGATGATCGCGTGCGGCATTCCTGATCGCGAAGACGTCGCAAGGACAATTTCCTTTCCGGAAGAAAAATTCTTTTTCCAATTCATGTTCTACCCTTGATGGCTTCCCTGATGTGCACTATGTGCAGTCTCTTTCAGTAGATGGTTGCATTTCTTGCAGTGCGTCGCATTCTTCTTGTTCTTCGTCCCGCATTTCGGGCACCGCTTCTTTCTCGCCAGCATCAGGAGGATGAATAGGATGACGACAACCGCGACGAGCGCGATCGTCGTGTAATCCATCGCCTTCTTCTTGAACGGGAACGTCTTTGTCTTCACCTTGATGAGGGCATTCTCCCTCTCTCCATAATAGGCCTGCACAAGAAATTCCTTGTTTGCCAAGATATCCTGTTCAGACAGCACTCCTTTCACAGGCATCCATGCAGAGGACCCTTTCTTTATCAACGGTGCACCGTCAGACCCGAGCGTCACTGATTCCTCATTGATCAGCACGTCGACTATCTCTGCGCGAACAAACGCATCTGCATCGCCGATGCTCCTTATCTTGACCTCAAACTGCCCCTTTCCAGAATCATACACGAGGTCCACGATCTCGATGTCGGATTGGTCAAGCACGGTCACTGTCTCGATCGACAATGTCTTTTCCAGCGTGAACTCAAGCGACTTCTTTCCCTCGCCGTAGATGGTGATGACGTGGGCAGACGCATTATCTCCCTGGATCGTCAGCCGCTCTCCGTCGCTTGTCGCTGTATAGACGACAGTCTTATACTCGCCGCCGTCGATGAATAGGGGCTCGATATCACCTATGGTCTTTGATCCGAGCGAATCCTGGACTTGGATGGATGACTTGAAATACGTCCCGAGATCCACGAGGTTGTGATACGTCACTTCGAGCGAATTCGAGCCTTTATTGAACGCTATCGAGAAGATGTCCAGGTTCAGGTTGTAGGAAGGCATGGGAAACCTATCAAGGTCCTCAACAGGCGCGATAGACCCTGAAGGAGTGCGGCTTCCTTGGGCGAACTTGACAAAGACTGAGATGCCAAGGGTCCTTCGCACGAATGTGGCAGAGCCAATAAGCTCATTTCCGACAAGGACGCCTACCTCGATGTCAGAACCTTTGATATATTCTCTCGTGGCGTCGGGGACATTGGTCTTCCCTATGAAAAGGACAGGCTCTGTCCCTGACATGAGGCCTTGCTCGATGAATTCGCCGTTCGAGAGCAACACCTGCTTTGTCGGCTTTATCGCCATGTATTTCTTTACGATGGCGACATTGTTATCGAAGCGGTCGCCCTCGTTGATGATTTCAGGATTGAAAGAGGAAAGAGAGTCCTTCACCTCGCGGTCAAGCTGGCCAAAGAGGATCATCTTGTCCACTCCCCTTTTGTCCAAGAATTGCCGGACTTTTCCGACGTTCTTGTTATCGACAAAAAGGACAAAGGACTTGGAGAGGGCCGCATAAGGCGCTGCAGAGAGCGCATTATATCCATAGGAGGGATCAATGACGATAAAACTCTTGACGTCGGTCAGCCGTTCGGCAAGGCCGAGATTCACATCATCATATATCTCCTCAGTCACCGACTCGTAGCCTCTCCCTTCCAAGATGACCCTATACCCTGCGACAAAAGCGTTTTTCTTAGAGGATACGATGTCAACGCTCAGCTCCCTATCGACAGAGTACAGGATGATGGTCGAATGCCTCGCACTCGTCAAAAAATTAGTGGGGATGCCTGCAATGGTCCCATAGAGCATGCTTGAATACACATCCTTCCAGTCGCCGGAATTCACGAGAATCTTATCTGGCGCGGCGACAGCAAAAGAACTTGCTACGAGCAGACACAAGAAAAAAACCAGACAATTTCCCCTACGCATATGGAAAAAAATAAGCGCTGGCCAGATATATAAACTTTGCGCTTTGCCCCTTTCTCAAAGGCCAAGACCCATGGCAAGAAGAAGCGACCTTGTCTCTTCCTCCACCTGATCAGCATATTCCTGTCCGCTCATGATTGCACCTCCTCATCCTGCCGAAGCATCATAGACTATCGTCCCGTTGCAAAGACCGAAAGGATTTGGCGGGACATACAGCTTCCAATAGGTCGTATTGATTATCGCGACGTCAGCCATCTGCTTCTCCAGGCTCACGTTCTGCACCAGGCGCGCACCGCTCGTCAGGTTCGTCATCTCGGCCCAGGCCAAGGATCCGTCGAGAGAATAGCGCAGGTTATCGATGCTGATATTTGAGCCTGATGGACAGTTGAACGCCTTTCCGCCGCCGGTCGCGTTGCTCGTCCCCCCATAGCCGTACACGCTCAGGTTGAGGCGCTGGTTCCCGAAGTTCGTCACATCCACAGGTATCGCTGTCGATGAATCAAAGACGCTCAAGTTGCCAAAGTCAATTGTGCTGTTCACATTGATTGCGTATAACGGAAAGATGGTCGTCTGCAGCGTCATGTTGTTCGTGAAGTTCAGCGTGGAGTTCACGAACACGCTGCAGTTCCAGCTGCCGTTATATGCGTAATAGACAACGTCAAACGTGCAGTAATAGACGAAATTCAACGAATCGGCAGCATATTCATAGGTGCAGCTCGAATTGGTGTAGCGCGTGTTGTTGTCCTGGGCGCCAAAGACGCTCTCGTTCGACCGGAAGAAGGTCGCGTTCACCTTGTCGATGTCAGGCTGGCCCTGGTAATCCGTGATCGTCGCGTTGCAAAGAACGCTCCTCGTCGTACCTTCCGACAGGTTGACGGAAGCTCCCGCATTCACGGCGATGCTCGAGACTGACGCTGGCGAGGACGTGATGTTCACCTGTGTGTTAAGCGTTGTCGTATCGTAGCTCTCCACGAGGCCCATCCTCAGGAACAGCGTAACACCGATGGCAAGGATGAACAAGGCAACAACCCATCCGAATCCTTGTTTTCGCGCCTGCATCGTTCACTCGACCTCTGTCCAGAAATAATAGGTATTCGGATTTGTCAATGTGCCGTTCTCCGGTATGATCATCTGGAAATCATAGGTGACTCCGTTATACCCATGCTTATTATTCTCCATGATGGCAGAATACAGCATGCTGGTGTTGTCATTGAGCAAGACTTCCTGGAACAGGGATGCTGCGTCAGTCGCCGGACGCGAGTCGTTGACGAATGTGTATGTCGCGCTGCAGGAAGACGCGAGGATCTGGGTCGTTCCTACGCGGAACGCCTTGTGCGCCGTGCTGTTGAACGTGTTGTTCACATTATCTGCAGAGGTCGTCCCGTATCCGAAATAGGAATTCTCCGTGGTGAAATTCGCAGGAGAAGCGCAGCCAAGCGTCGTCCATGTGATGGTGCTTGACCTTGACGCATACACCTCTCCGCCAGTCACAGAAAGCTCCCAATTGTAGATCGTGGCATTGTTCGCATCATCCAACGTGTATGCACCAGTCACATTTCCAAGGTATGCCTTCCAGTTGTTGTTTTGCTGGCGCGTGTTGACGTTCGCAGTATATATGTACCCTCCTGAATCAGTGCGGTTCCCCGCTTCAGTTCCTGCGCTTGTCGAATTGTATTGGTATGCCAGGGTCGCTCCTGCTGGGACGGCGACGCTGCTTTTTGCAATGAGGAGGATTGCGCAGCCGATGACCAGCAGCCACAACAGGCCTCCCGCAATCCATTCCTTCTGCTTCATGTTGTTTCCTCCTTTTTCTTCATGTAATGTATGTTTATCCTAGCTCCACCCAGAAGTAATACTGGGTCAATGCAGCTTCTGCTGCAGGAGTGTGGCCGTCTTCAGGCACGAGCATCTGGAAGTCGTGGCCTTCATTGTCAAACCCTGTGGCTGAATCATTGATGAGCGCAGTGTAGACTATATTCTCCGCCAGATCATGCAAGAGCACTTCTGCATAGACTAGGTTCGCGGCCTGGCTTGCATTGTTGACGTAGGTGTAGGTCGTATAGCAATCCTGCGACGAATTCACCGGATTGGAACCGACACTGAACGTCGGATGCACCGGACCTATGGAGAATGTGGCAGAGATGTTGTCTGCATCGGTAGCGCCCATCCCAAGAGCGGTCTCTTCAGCCGTGACGAGTGTCTTGTTGCTGCAATTGATCGTCGCAAAATTGACTGTGTTGACTCTTGCGGCATAGACTTCTCCTTGCGTCGTCCCAAGACCCCATCGGTACATGCGATACCCGTTTGAGTCTTCCAAGCTGATGTTTCCGGAAATGTTTCCGAAGAAGCCCTGCCAGGCCTTCGTGATCATGGTACCGTTGATCTCAAGCTCACTGACGTTTCCCGCTTGCGCATAGACACTTCCAATCGCGCCTGTCGGGCTTCCTCGCGAAGAATTCAGGTTCCTGACCTGTGCGCCAGTCGGTGCTGCAAATACGCTCGCCATCGTCGCTGACACGACAAATAGCACAATCAAAAATAGAAAAATAGTCTTTTTCATTTTTCAACCACCTCAGTTGTTTTTTTCTGAATATGAGAGAACTGATGCAGGGGATCATAGATGACAGCGACACCCTTGCCTGCAAACTGGCCATCTCCTTTGGAGAAATACACAGGTCTTATCGCCTTTTCCGCTTCTTTTTTCCTTCCGGCAAAAGATACATGCTTCTTCTTGAGAGAAGGATCATCTGACTGGATGTGAAGAGTTCCGGTGCCTGCATCAAAGAGGAGAGCGTGGATCTTGTCCAGATCAGGTTCAAGAGTCCAGAACGCGCGCGTCAATGGATAATGGTATTCCGTTTCCGGCAAGAGCAGAATCCGCAAAGAAGCATTGATCACAGGATCGATGTCGATCTGCCTTTTTTCTGCAAAACCCCTTCCTGCCATGATGACAAGGGCTACATCCTTGGTGAGAGAATAGATGAGGCGGGGCTGTCCCTTGTCCCTGTTTGGCACCCGGACTGACTTGACAAGGCCGGCCATATCCAGGAGACGCAGCTGCTGGCTGACATTGGCAATCGACGTGTTCGCGAGCTTTGCGAGCTGGATCGGGGACTTGCTCTCGTGAGCAAGAAGACGCAAGATGTCCCACTTTGTCGCTGTAAACAAAATCTCTTGATCCATGCACTATTTTCACAACAGACAGCCCTCTATCTAGGCAATATGTGTGAACCCTCCCGACACTTTTTTCACGCTGACGTGCATCCGATTTAGCCAAAAGCCAAATGCATGTCAGTATACACTTTCGTATGTTGAGGTATCAATGATAGAACTTCTATTTAAATCTTTCGTTTAGTGTTTAAATACTGCGGTTAAGAACCTCACAACTTTAATTATTATTTATTTTTGTATTTCAATAATTCCATATTTCAATAATTAATTAAATAGTGAATTTGTTTGTTTAAAGGCCTATTGGCCTATTTTCCAAGAAAAATCATGAAACTCGATGCAATTATCGGAAAATGATTGCCTGCAGACAAGATGCGTGCAACAAGCCCGAGCTTTTTCTGCATGACATTTTTTCTCACAACCCCATCATCCGATCTCTGCATAGAAATAATATGGCGTCGGTGTGGCTGCGAATTCATTATTAGGAAGGATGATCTGGAAGTCAAATATCTGGTTGTTGAATCCATATCTATTGTTCTCAAGCAGCGTCGTGAAGATGATCGATGCCTGTGCAGCATCCTCGAGCAGCACCTCCTGGAAGATCGCATTCTCCGATATTGCCTGACGGGTATTATTGACAAATGTCGCAATAGCAGGGCATGTGCTCGCATTCACGGGGACGGTCCCGACATAGAAGCCCCTGTGTGACGATATGTTGAACGTGTGATTGATGTTGTCTGTCGCGTTCTCATCCATCTGGAGCGTGGCCATCTCTGTCGCTATCGTCGCATTCAACGGGCAGGATATCGCATCCCATTCGATATCATTGGAACGTGACGCGTAGATCTCTCCTGTTATCACGCTTGGCGTCCAGTCATAGATCGACTTGTTCGTGCTGTCATCGAGAGTGAGGAGTCCTGACACATTACCGACATACGCTTTCCACCGCGGCGTCTGCGCAGTGATATTGATGGTCAACGTCGCAAAGGATCCGCCTGCCGTGATGATCTGGGCAGCAGCAGGCGGCGTATAATTATAAGTGCCATTGACCATTATCTCTGCACCCGCAGGAGCAGAAGACGAGGAAGAGAGTGCTATAAAGAGGATAAAGACGAGCAGGAAAAGTCGCCATCCGATGCTCATCATCCGCTTCATCTTGTCCCCCTTTCTGATAATTTTCTTTGGGCGCGGTTCACTGCAGTCCATATTGTCCTTTGGTCCCGCTTGAGGAGCGTCGCTATCTCGACGTAACGCAAGCCTTGCGTCCGGAGGAAGAGGACAAGCGCCTCCAAAGGACCAAGCGTGGCATCTTTGAAGATAGAGAGAGGCACCATCACTCTCGAAGGGTGCAGAGATAGCGCCAGACCGAGAGGATGGCTGCGATAGGTCGTCCAGACAGTCTGGTAATCCCGTTCTAACGCTCTTGCAATCTCACCAAAGGAAAGCTTGTGTCGGTCATGCAGGTACGTGACGACGACCTGGAGAGCGCTTGCGTCAGAATAGAATGCAGAAAGGGGAATAGTCAGCTCTTTAGCAGGAATCCCGATATCATATCTTGTTTCGTCAGATTCTGTCTTCTCCAGATGATAGCTATCAGGAGCGTTTGGCAATAATGGACCAGCATATGTACTAGAAAAACCTCTATTCCAACCAATAAAATGCCCTTTTTTCCTCAAATATTATTATTATGTAAGTAATCAATATATAAATATTTTCATCAGTCCCCAAATAGTTCTTATCTTGTGAGTATTTTAGTAATTAATTATTTATTGAAATACAAAAGTATTGAATTACGGAAATGCATAATCACATTAGTTATAATAATAACAGATCAAATGGTAAAAGAATCGAGAACATCTGAGACAAGGACAGCTGGTTCGGGAAAAGATAATGAAAAACAGACAGCTGATAACAACGAGCAGATAAAAAAAAGGCGAACCAAAGACAGTTTTACCCTATCTCCACATAGAAATAATATCTCGTGGGAGTCGCCAGGGTCTTGTTCTCAGGCACGATGATCTGGAAGTCAGAGGTGGTTCCTGCATTCTGATAGTTGTATTGGTCCCGTTCGATGAACGTGGCATAGATGAGGTGCGAGTTGATGTCTTCCAATAGGATCTCCTGAAAAAGCGCACTTGTGCTGACTACCTGCTTGGTATCGTTGACATAGGTCGCTGTCGCCTTGCAGGTGTTTGCAGCCATCGTCGATGTCGCTGACTGCATGAGCTTATGCGTAGTCGTATTGAACGTATTATTGACATTGTCCGTCTCTGTCGGCACCATGCCGAAGAACTCGCTCTCATTCAGGACGATAGTATTGTTCGAGCAGTTGATCCAGGTCCAGGCGATGGAATCATTCCTTGTCGCATAGATCTCTCCTGTGATCTCTGACGCGTCGACCTGCCAATCGTAGATCGTCTTTCCATTGGCATCATCCAAGGTGAAGGAACCTGTGACATTCCCGACATATGCCTTCCAGGTGTAATCCTGCTGCACAGTCGCGATGGTCGCATAATGGATGTATCCGCCGCCGTCCTGCCTTGACGCAGGAGTCGTGGTGATGGTGCCATTGCTCAAGACATTGATGGTCGGGCCGACAGGAGTGGCACATACGTAAGCGATGCACAAGATTCCGATGAGGAGGATGAGTGCGGTTTTGTTTTGGACC
>JAGVFV010000107.1 GCA_020057445.1 archaeon
AGGCGCTAGCGAAGAGGGAAGAATACAAAGTTGAACAAGTCAGAGCAGCGTTCCCAGACAATCCACGCATAGGGGATCTCGCCCAAGGTATCAATGAAGCCAATGGAAGGCTCACGACAATCAATAATGAGATAACACAAAACGTTTTTGAGATCAAACAGCTCGAACAGTATATGGAATCGCACACTGCAACAACACACACACCTGCACCAGAATGGTCGCAGACGCTGCTCCAGCAAAAAAAAGACCAGCAACGGGACAAGAGAAGGGAGAAAGAACGGGTCAAAGACGACATTAAAGACAAGCGAGGAACGCTCAAGCGCGAAGCATCCTGGGAACAGCACTGGAAAGACGGCTGGACAGCATACTCGTCAGCAATGGCATACGGCCAGGCGGCGATGGCAATCAGCCAGCTCTTCAGGCCTGAAGGAGACTATGAGACCTACGGCAACATGGTCTCAGACACGTTCGGAACTCTTAACCAGATCTCCCACTTCGAGGATCCTATGTGCGAACAAGGATTCAACATAGGCTATGGCGAAGTCAACAATATCGTCATCAACAATGTCAATGGCAGGACGCAGAGCGGCGCTCACATCGAAGGTCAGCGCGAAGGGCCGACTGTTGACGAGAACGGCTATTCCTATTACAATTACCTTTTCACAGGGGCAGTCATCCCAAAGACAGGAGACGACTTCCACATGCAAGTCATCGCAAAAGGAGGAACGTCTAGGACTCTTCGGGACTACACCATCCACAGAGGAGTGGATGAGCATGGCACGTTCATCGGCTACAATGTCACCATGACAGACTACGTGACAAAGGACGAATTCGGCCAGCCGACAGTCACGACAAAGATGACTGGCAAGAGTGCTGTCATCGAATTCACCTCAAGCTCCAGGATCAAGCTCGAGCACGAGAACATAGCCTACGACAAGATATGCATCCATTTCGATGTCGGTCGCATCGGAGACTACTTCAGCGTCGCAGAGCTCTCCAACAACCAATTATGCAATACCATAATCACATGAAAAAAGCCCAGATAACCACGTTTGTCATCCTCGGACTCATCATCCTCATACTCGCAGGAATAGGCCTCTTCCTCAAAAGCTATCTCGCCAGGCAGGACCAGCCGATCGCAGTAGACAAGGAATTCGAGCCTCTCCGCCAAGGCATTGAGGAATGCATGTACCTTTCTGGAAAAGAAGGCATCATCAAGATCGGCATGCAAGGAGGATACATCAACCCCCGCACGTACTTCTCTGCAAACCCTCAATCACCGACAGAAGGAAAAGCGCTCACCCTCACCCCGACATCAACAATCCTGATCCCCTACTGGTCATACCTCTCCTCGCCAAATAGGGAGATGGCATTTTCCTTCAATTCAGGCATGCCCCCCATCTACCCGCGGACAATGTCGACATCCATCGAAGCGCAGATGGACTCCTACCTCATTGAGAACACAGAGTCCTGCATTTCGACCATCATCCAGAACTTCCAAGACAAAGGATACGCGATCACCAAGGGAAACCCCACATTCGAGACAACAGTCACTGAAAAGAATCTCATCATAGAGCTCAAGCAGGAGCTTGCCATCTCGAAGGACGAAAAGACCACGACGCTTTCCCAATTCCGAACAGACCTCGGACTCAACTTCAAGCGTATCTACGACACTGCGCAAAAGATCATCACGACCATCGGAAGCGAAGACGCCCAATTCCTCGAAAAGTCCACAATCGAATACCTCGCGCCATACTCGCTCAATACTGATTCAGAACTCCCTCCCTTTGCCCAGATGATGACATCAAGCCTGGAAGGAGAGCACGTGTGGGCACTGCCAGAAGTCAAGGAGACCATCAAGACAGTACTTTCAGACAACATCAACAACATCCAGGTCCAGGGAAGCGCAAACAACGTCATGCCTCTCGTCCTCAATGACGACCTCAAGGCAGCATTATACGACCAGTACTATTTCTCCATTGATACTGAAGAGGAAAAAGCAGACGTATCGCCCTATCTCATCTATTTCACTTACCTGCCTTCATGGGAACCCTATGTTGCCATCAGGCCAAGCAGGGGAGCACTCATCAGGCCAGAATCAGTACGCACATACTTCCCCATCCCCATGGCATTCCAGAAATACATCTTCTATTACGACATCTCATACCCCGTGCTCATCGAGATCCATGAGCCTGACGCATTCCTCGGAGAAGGCTACACCTTCCAATTCGCATACGAAGTCAATATAAGAAATACCAAACCAATCACTGGAAATATTGAGATGATAGACATCCCAAGCTCCCCGCCAAGCCTGTTCTGCGACCCCATCATGAGGACAACAGACACGATCACCATCACTTCAAAGGAGTTCACCACACAAAACACGATCCCGGGAGTTGCGCTTCGCTTCTCCTGCGCCACAGAATCCTGCGACCTTGACCCGACAGGACAGAATGGAGTCATGCAGACGACGCTTCCTCTCTGCCTTGACGGAAGGATTGTCCCAGAGCGGCAAGGATACTTCGGCCATGCAGAGATGCTCACCACCCAGGCAGGGACGACCGCAAGCGTGACTGCAGAGATCGAACGCATCAAGGATGTGAAGGTCTATATCAAGAAGGCGCTTGTCGGAAAGACCATCAATGCAGAAGGAGGCCTCTTCTCCACAACATGGGATCTGCTTCCTGACATGCAATACACGCTTGGCAATGACGAATGGGGCATCCTCACCTTCACACGCATCCCAGAACCAGGAGAAGACGAATACACAGTCACCACACGATTCCTCTGGAACGAGACGTCAGCGACAGTTCCCCTTGTGACCGGAAGCTACAGGATGGAAGCGCAGCTCTTCCGCGACCTCGGACCTGGAAAAGTACTTCCAGAAGTGCGATTCCCTGAAAAAGAATACTGCGGAGGAGGAGTGCTTGGCATCGGCGAAGAATGCACGACTGTCGGGCCTCTCGTGTTCAACGAGACCTTCATCCTCGGAAGCATATCATTTGACGAATCAGCGCCATTCAACATCACGAGAGCCATGA
This sequence comes from archaeon, assembly GCA_020057445.1. Taxonomy (GTDB): domain Archaea; phylum Nanobdellota; class Nanobdellia; order Woesearchaeales; family JAHJEM01; genus JAHJEM01. Next base: position 3,042 of record JAGVFV010000107.1, read on the forward strand.
CAGACAACCTGACCGTGATCATCCCTGCCTTCGATGTCGAAGCCATCATCGCGCCCATCTCTGATTTTGAAGACGTCCAGGCACTCGAGCTGACAAACCTTGCCATCACCAACACCACGAATTCGACCCTTGTCCAAGTGCTCATGCCCAGGTTTGGATGACTGAAATGTCGCACAAACCACAATTCCGCTTACGTAATATTTATATAATAGCGTTCATAAATAAAATAAAGTCATCATAAAGTCCCATGACCGATAAAAAAAAGGAAAAAGACGATCTTGAAGAGATTTTGGAAGCCGCAGGCTCAGAAAAGAGAAAAGAGGTCGAAAAAGACGTCGATAAATACCTCAAGTTGAGTTCTCCTGAATCCATCGTCGAAATGCAGGAATTCAAATTCGGCCCGCTCAAGACCGGGACAAGAGAATTCTTTCAAGGAGTCTACAATAGAGTCAAGAAATATGTCACAGAAAACAAGCTCGTCGGAAAGCAAGACGAAGAATCGATCAATAAGATCCTAGAAGAATATGTCCTTACTGCGCTTCAGGAGTTGGGTCATGTCGAAAAATCTGCAGTATTGATGTATAAGAAACGCGCACAGGCAGGAGAGCTAGGGGCTGCTGATAAAAGGAGCATGGAACTTCTCAAGATGGCAAATGAGTATATGGGCATTGGCCAGGGCGAATGGTTCCGTCTTGTCAATAATTTGCGTTCAGGAAATATCACCCAATTCTATTCAGGGTTAAAGCAATTCACGGATGATGCTGCAGAAGGGACAGTGGAAGCGCTCGTCAAAAAAGAGCGCGAATTTCTGGAATCAAAACACGGCAAATACAATGTCAATGCCCACATCTTCAAATATATGAAGGATAGGCATGGCTACCGCATCAGGCCAAAAGAATTACTCCATAAGCTTGATAGAGAACCCTTCTTGAACATCCAAACATATCATCAAGCAGGAGAGCTGAAAAAGAAGACATCAGAAGGCGCAATCGGTGTGGAAGAAGAAAAAAAAGAACCAACATACAAATGAGAGTTCTCCCCCGCAATATTTATAAACACTCTGCCTGCCCTGAAGCTTGTCAAGAACAAATGTTCTTGATCATGCTCAAAAATAGTCCTCTCGAGGGCAATTTTTGACACATTTAAATACTCCCAAGGTGATCTGATGGCAAAAAAAAGCAAAAAGACAGAAGCGAACGCAAAACCAGAAGAGCCGCCGAAAGAGAGTCTCACCTCCAATCCTGCATTCGACAACCTACCTCCTGAAGCGAAAGAGAGGCTCGAAGGCATCAAGAACAAGCTCGAAGACTACAAGAAACGCCTTCTCGACAAGTTTGACAAGTACATCATGGGCGTCGCACTCCTTCCCCCTTCTAAAGAGCCGAAAGACAAGGATCACATCAACGTCCTCATACTTATTGATGACACTGACAGCCAGAAGATGAGCAAGTTCGAGCTGAAAGACAAGCTCTCTGTCATCATAGAACAGATCGCAAAAGAGATCGATCCGAACATCAAGCCAGACCCGCTCATCCTCTCTGAACTCTGGCAGGCCTGCTATGACGGCAAGTACGAGCTCCTCCAGACGATAGCGCTTGCGGCGCCAGTGCATGACACAGGAATGCTTGCCGCAGTCAAGATAGCAGAGATCCACAAGAGCATGGTGCTCAAGAAATTCGAGAAGTACATCGTCTGCTACATCCTTGCCGGAAGCCTTGTCCAAGGAAAGGCGACGCCAAAGTCAGACATCGACGTCTTCATCGTCATCGATGACACTGATGTCAAGAAGATGACACGGGCAGAGCTGAAAGACAAGCTTCGCGCCATCATCATCGGCATGGGCATCGACGCAGGAAAGATGACCGGTGTGGAGAACAAGATCAACATCCAGGTGTACATCCTCACAGACTTCTGGGACTTCATCAAGGAGGCGAACCCCATCATCTTCACGTTCCTCCGGGACGGCATCCCCTTCTACGACAGGGGAATCTTCATGCCCTGGAAGCAATTGCTCAAGATGGGAAAGGTCAAGCCATCTCCAGAAAGCATCGACATGTTCATGCACACGGGAGACCAGATGATCGAACGCATCAAGTTCCGCATCAAGGAACTTGGCATGGAAGACCTGTTCTATGCCATACTGACCCCTAGCCAGGCTGCGCTCATGATGTACGGTATCCCTCCTCCTACGCCAAAAGAGACTCCCCTCCTTATCGAAGAGGTCTTTGTCAAGAAGGAGAAGATGCTTGAGCCAGAATTCGTCAAGATACTAGAAAAGCAGATCAAGCTAAGGAAAGAGCTCGAGCACGGTGACAAGAAAGAAGTCAGCGGACAAGAGCTTGACCAATACCTCAAAGACGCAGAAAGCTACCTCAAACGCCTCAAGCAACTGTTCACGCAGATCGAGCAGCGAAAAGAAGAGGAATCCATACTCCACACGTACGAGCACATCGTCACGATCGTGCGTGACATCATGAAGATCGAAGGCATCATGGACAAGGTCGAAGACAAGAACCTCACTGAGGCCTTCGAAGTCCAGCTTGTCAAGAAAGGAATCATCCCTGAAAAGTTCTCCCGCATGCTCAAGGAGATCACAAAAGCCAAAGACGATTACGACAAAGGGAAACTCACCAAGAATGAGGTCGAACAGACGCTGAAAAAATCCCGAGAACTCATGAAATACCTGATCGAGCACATCCAGCGAAAACGCGGCCGGGAACTCGAGCGGGCGAAGATCCGCGTGAAGCACGGGCAAAAATTCGGAGAGGTCATCATCATAGGCTCAGACGTCTTCATCATCCACGACATCGACCATGAAGAGAAAGACATCAGCAGGGCAGACCTGAAAGATGACGGAAGCTTTGAGAATGTCAGGCAGTCGAATCTAGAAGAGCTTGAGCACGGCCTCACAAAGCTTGAGATCATGCCGAAGATCTTCGTCAAGGAACGCATATTCGAGAACCTCAAGAACATCTTCGGAAAGGACGTGGAGATACTGATCAATTATTAAATACCCTAAAAAATTGAAAATTGGGTCATTTTATAAATATTGAACGAAGAAGAATCTTAATTGCCGTTCAATAAACTACTGAAAGATATTTAAACTCCGAATTTCGTGAAGAGGACATGCTCAGCAAACAGACTCTTCTCACCGGAGCGATCCTTCTTTTCATCATTTCCCTAACGATGATAGTACTCTATGAAAAACCAGTCCAACCAGGGCAGGCTGTGCAAGTTGCGCAGGAAATGCCACCTCATGCTCAGTCAGGAGGAACAACCTACGTCTACGGACAGAAGCTCATCGCAAAAAAGGATTCAACCATAACCTACAACTTCCAAGAGAGCATAGGCAGCAACACCATCACCACTGACGATAGAGGAGCGATCAAAAGCAAGTTCACAAGCTACCCCTACGGAAAAACATTTCAAAAAGAAAGCACCTTCGGAGGAATGCAGAAATACACTTTCACGGGAAAGGAAGACGACGGACATCTCATGTATTACGGAGCGCGATATTATGATCCGAGGATCGGAAAGTTCACGAGCGTTGATCCTCTCTCCTCGACGTTCGCAAATTATGATTACGCGAACGGCAATCCTTTGAAATTCGTCGATCCGACAGGCACAACCAGCGTCTACCAGCTCCGGGAAATGTTTCCAGAAGATAATCCGATACCTCTTGTACAAAGGTTCAGCGATATCCTTTTTGAAGCGACCCCGAAAGACTCCATTTCGTTTTCCGTATTTGGCCCTGACTTATGGGAATTCGGAAACAGTCTGGCTGATGAAGATGCAAATGAACTCATCCGCGGTTTTTCCTCAAATCTTATCCAGATGAATTTTGATTCTTCAAGGGGGATCAACCTATTATTCACAGGCAACACGCGGGTGCCTATCAGATACCGCGATTTTTCTATTGACATAGACATGACGCAGAGTTTTAGGACAAATATAATATACAATAATTTTAACATCATTACAGAGCAGGTACCGTTGGGAAAAGGGAAAACTGAGTTTAAGTATGATGTCGAGACAACGGTGATCCGAATTGATGAAGGATCAGCAAAGCCTCATCTGGGCATCCTGAAATCAGCTGGTGTTGCCATTAACAATTTCTTCCCAGGAAGAGATGATATTTATATCCCTGATTTCGAAGGATTGAAATACATCCTGAAAGTGCAACAGTTCAACCAATTTTTCGGAGTGAGGGACGGTTCGCTCGTCCCTATCAGCAAAGTGTTTGACACAAATGGAAACGCCTGGGAGCCCGATGAAATACCGCAGGTATTCCAGCCAGAATTGCAGAGAGGAGTGGATGAGATCAACAAAGATTGGGAAAAGCAAGTGAAAAGCGAATAATAATCACAACCTATTTATACAAGAAACGCTTTGATCATCTATGGTGGTATGGTGAAGACAGGATTTTCTGTGCGGGACGGGATGACGAACAGGCCTGTGATGACAGCGTGCGACACGACGATACTCGGATGCGCCCTGCTCATGGCAGAGCATAACGTCGGAAGCCTCATTCTCCACGAAAAAAAGAAGATAAAGGGCATCGTGACAGAAGAGGACATCGTAAGGAAGGCAGTGCGCCATGGCAAGGACATGAAAAAGACAAAGGTGTCTGAGATCATGGAGAAGAACCTCATCACGATAGAGCCTGGAAAAGACATCTACGACGCGATCCTCCTCATGAAAGATAATGAGATCCGGCAGCTTCCGGTCATGGAAAAAGACAGGCTCGTCGGCCTCATCACCATGAAGGACGTGCTCAAGATCGAGCCCCAGCTCTTCGACATCCTCGCGGATTCCCTGGAGATCCGAGAAGAGCACCTTAAACCTGTCAACGAGCGCATACAGGCCGAAGGCACGTGCGATTCCTGCGGCGAATCCACCTTTGTCCAAAGGAAGAAGAATTCTCTCGTCTGCAAGAACTGCAGCTGAATATTATTTGACGTCTATCAAGCGTGCTATACAACTTGTGGCGTCGACAGCAATATTTTGCGGATGAAGCAGATCAACTGCCACATTCAGCCCATTCTGAGCAATAGCTCTTTCCTCTTGAGCGTGAATTCCCTCAGGTTCATATCCAGGTATTGGACGTCTTTGAATGCTGCAATGATATGCCTGAGCCTCTTCCTATATCGCGTGAGGGAATATGCCGTGAGGAGCTCATCATATTTCTTGAAGTCGATAGGCGAAAACATGAGAAGCGCCATGATGTCCACCCTGTCCTTGTCCCCTTTTATGCTCTGTTCCCTATCCTCTTCTGCTCCTTGCTTCAGGACAAGGAGGGCTTCAGGAATAATGACATCTATCCCTTCGATTGATGAAGTGAATCTTTTCACGTCTTCGACAGGGATAGCGAGCTTTGAATAATAGGGGACATAGATATCGACATCTATCTCTTCAAAGCTGATCTCGTACTTTTTCAGGTTGTCATTCTTCTTCAATGTGAAGTTCTCTTTAAGATAGTCCAGGTCCCTGATGTCCGGAAGTATGATGTCCACATCTTTGCTTTTGTGCAGGTGCGTCCAGAGGTAGGCCGCCCATCCGCCGATGAGGATGAACTTGAATGGCTTTTTTTTCAGGTCGATGAGGATGTTCCAGCTCTTTTCAGTCAGTGTCTCATGCCAGAATTCCATCGATCCGCCTCTCCAATGCAAGAAGATACTCTTTTGCATACCATTGCTTGAGATTCCACAAGTCGACAAAAAGCTGCGCTTGGGTCACCTTGTTCCCATACCTGCCCATTGCCTCATCTTTCTTGAGGACAATGATATTGGACGGCCCCGCACGTGGAGGGAACCTTCTCCTTATCTCATTTCCGTCCGCATACACATAGACCTCGGAATAATCCGCAGGGACATCCTTATATGTGAACTTGTAGGCGGAGAATGCGGCAAATATTGCCCGTGAAGGAATCTCCGACTCTATCTTTTTCACCGATCCATCGCTTCGCGTCTGATAGATGATGTCCTTGTCTATGTTCCTCAAGGATGCCCAATAATAGAGCACTTTCTTCACGTCCTTGACCACCAAACCGCGCTGCAATACCCCTATGGCATTCATCCTTCTGAGAGGTTCGAGAGCCAAATTCACCGTACTTAGGGAAAGGTGGAGATCTCTTGCCAAAGCGGCCTGGGTCATCACCCCTGTTTTTTTCTCCAGGCGCGAAAACAGGAGTTGCCTATACACAAGCTCGATCTTTTTCATATTTCTATAATGGAATAATCTTATTTATATATCTTTCGATTTTTCATGAAACATTTAAAAATAAGTGGTAAAATAATAAAAATTAACAGAACAAATGCAAATGATATAGTGCAGAGTTCTTATGGAGATTAAGTTGTCACCGTATTACACTCTTTCGTTTTTGTTGCCTCTTTTAGACAGTAAACTGACTTTCCCTAAATGTATGACTTTTTACACGCAGCCCGTCGACAGCAATATTTATAAATCTCCCCCTTCATTCCGAAGCGCATGGCAGTACCAAAGCACGTCGGCATCATCATGGACGGCAACAGGCGATTTGCCAAACGCCTCATGCTCGAGCCGTGGAAAGGGCATGAATGGGGAAAGAAGAAGCTTGAAGAGGTGATCGACTACGCGCACGACCTGGGCATCTTGGAACTCACCTTGTTCGCATTCTCCATACAGAACTTCAAACGACCAAAAAAGGAATTCGACTTCCTCATGAAGCTCTTCAAGGAAGCATGCAACGACCTCCTGAAAGATGTGCGCATAGAGAAGTACAAGATCCGCGTCAGATTCATCGGCAGGATCCAGATGTTCCCGGACGAGCTTGCAGACCTCATGCGGCAAGTCATGGACAAGACCCAAGGAAATGACAAGTTCTTCCTCAACCTTGCGATGGCATACGGCGGGCGCGAAGAGATAGTCGACGCCATCAAGAAGATCAGCAGGAACATAAAGGAAGGAAAGCTCGATCCGGAGAAGATAGATGAGGAGACCATCGCAAACAACCTCTACATCAAGAGCCAGCCAGACCTCATCATCAGGACGGGCGAGGAGAAGAGGATTTCCAACTTCCTCCTCTGGCAAGGCAACTACGCAGAACTCATCTTCTTAGACAAGCACTGGCCTGAATTTACGAAAAAAGACTTCGAGAAGTGCATCAAGGAGTACGATCGACGAGAGAGACGGTTCGGGAAATAGGATGAAGGACTGTCTCTACATAGCGCAAACAATTGTCGCGATCAATCACTTCTTCTCTTCCTTTACCTCGACGAGCAATTGCTCTGCGACCTCAAGATTCCTTTTCGCTATCCTCACATCGTTAAGGCATTTCGATCGGTTCTTCCTATGCCAACGCGCCCAGCCGACATTACTTGCCGCGCTTCTTAACGCTTTTGCCAACTCTTTTTCTGGATCGTTTCCCATCGTTGAACACCTCTGCATGGAATGTGAAAATCCTGTTCGACAGGTTCTGCCAGGCGCTCTTCTCCATCCCTGCCTTCTGGCAGACGCACTCCAGGAATGCCTCAGGAGTGAACTTGTATTCTGTCGCCACCTGCGGCAATAAGAGTCCTGAGCCGAACATGCCCTTGATGATGAGCCCGTCACTGCCGATCCTGACCTTGCCAAGATATTCCCTTGCAGTCTTGACCTTCAGTTCCTCAGGGACTGAAAGGACAGAGATTTCCAGGGTAATTTCATCAAGTTCCTGTTGCGTAAGCGGTGAGAAGCGGGGATCGCCAAACGCAGCCTCTCTTGCGGCGAGGAGCACTGCCTTGTACAAAGGATAGAGAGGATAGGGAAATCCGATGCAGCCGCGAAGATCGCCATGCTTGTGCAGTGTGACAAAGACGCCCTGCTTCTCTGAAAGGTGAGCGACCTTTGCAGTATCAGGTTCAGTATCTGAAAAATAAGAGGCTATGCTCTCACGGGCAAGCTTGAGCAACGCTTTCTTATCCTTATCTTCCATGCACTAATTCCAAGCAATGGTTGTTTATATGCTTTTTGTTGAGGAAGAGATACGAAATATGGTGGACGCCACGATGACGGCGGCAGACGCCCATGCTGCGCATGCGCTATCGACACCCCGGAGGTCATTGGAACGTAGTTCCGAGAAATGCCGTGACATTTCTGGAACAAGAAATCCTCTGGGATTTCTTTGTTCCTATGACGCTGGGAAACTTCGTTTCCCAGCGGGGCATCCCCCGTCGATCTGCGCCGTCGTGGCGTGCGACCCGACGAGGGATGGCTCCCTCGGAGTGTCGGGTAGGGCAAATGTGCATCAGCACATTTGACCGTCGCACCGCCACCTACGGCGCAGTCAAGAATAAAGAATATGCAAAAGGTAATATTTTAAGAATAAAGTTGTTGAGAAAATAATCAGTCCTTACGCGTTCTTCGCCTGCCGTTTGAA
>JAGVFV010000086.1 GCA_020057445.1 archaeon
ATTTAAATCCGTGAATATAGCATCCACGTATGCAACTTGAATCCAAGGTCATCGAGCTTATCGAGCAGGGATGCCCGATCTGCCTCTCTGACGTGCGGGGGAACGATACGTACCTCTTCTTCTGCAAGGGATGCAACATCCTCTTTCGAAGGTCGCATCTGAAAATAAAAGAAAAAATCAAGGGGTGAACACGATCTCAAAACACAAAAGCCAAAGGGTGGCCGTCTTTGTCGACGTCCAGAACATGTACTATTCAGCACGGCAGATCTACCAGCAGAAGACCAACTTTGCCGAGATACTCAAGCGCGGCGTCGCAGGAAGGAGCCTTGTCAGGGCATTCGCCTACGTGATCCGCGCAGACATTGAAGAGGAGAAGAACTTCTTTGACGCGCTTGGCAAGATCGGATATGAGGTGCGGGCAAAAGACCTCCAGATCTTCTATGGCGGGGCAAAGAAAGGGGACTGGGATGTCGGGATCGCCATGGACCTCATCCGCATGGCGCCAAAGATCGACACCATCGTCCTAGTCTCAGGAGACGGCGACTTCACAGACCTTGTCAAATACGTGAAATCCATGGGCTGCAGGGTCGAAGTCATGAGCTTCCGAAAGACCGCATCAAAGCTCCTCATCGACGAAGCGGATGAATTCATCGCCCTTGACGACAAGTCATTCCTCATACCGCAGAGGAGACGTATGCGCCCTGAAGGCACGGGTGTTCCAAGTGTTCCACCACAGCATTAGCCCGTACATCATCAGGATATACGGGGATTTTGGCATCAGGTGGTACGGGCTCTTCTATGTCATCGGCTTTGTCTCCTTGTATTTCTTCCTCCGTCATCTTTCGCGAAAAAAGCTCATCAAGAACCTCCCTGAAACAGCGCTTGACAGGCTCATCATCTACCTCGTCCTTGGCATCATCATAGGCGCCCGGTTCTTTCACGTCTTTGTCTTCGAGCCAGGATACTATTTTTCCCATCCGGCAGACATGATCAAGATATGGCAGGGCGGCCTCTCCTTCCACGGCGGGCTTGTCGGAGGCATGGCAGCAGCCTTCCTCTTCTGCAGGAAATACAAGGTGCGGTTCTTCGAGCTTGCGGACGGTACAGCCATCATCGTAGGCCTCTTCCTCGGACTTGGACGGATCGCAAACTTCATCAATGGAGAGCTCTACGGCAAGATCACGAGCGTCAGCTGGTGTGTGGATTACTCCCACAGCCAATATATAGCAAACCCTCCAGACGGATGCAGGCATCCTTCGCAGATCTACGAATTCCTCTATTCTGTCTTCATCTTTGGCGTGCTCTCTATCGCTTTTGCAAAAGACAAAGGAAAGAAGGCCTTTGGCACTGGAATCTTCTTCTGGGGATTCATCACCCTTTATGGAATCCTGCGGTTCTTCGTGACATTCACAAGGGACGAGCGAGGGATACTCGGGACGCCGATTGCAGAGGCGCAATACTTCTCCCTGCTCATGTTCATCATAGGAGGAATGCTGTTCTATAAGACAATAAAAAAAGTAAAGAGATGAAGAACTCAGTTGAGAAAAAGAAATCACTTCTCTGTATCGACAATTCGCCGGTATTTTTCCATATACTCCTCGAAGAACCGATCAAAATGACCAAGACCTTTTTCATGCAGTACTGGTTTTATCTCATTTGTTCCGATATACACTGAATCTCCATATCCCAATCCGATGCCATTTTCTGCAATTTCGACAGCAACAATTGGCGCAAGAATCCCGTGAACATCATTCAACAGCAACTCCACTCCATGATCGTTCAGAATGGTTCCAAACGTTTTCTCATCGAGATGCAACTGGAAATTCGGGACATTCCAGCATCCATCATAAATGCCTTGATACACTCCAAGCTTTGCAATAAAATGAGGATGCCTTCCAGGATATTCAAGATGAGCTCCCAATTTGAAGGGGCTAAGACGGCGAGTCGATTCTGTAAACAGCATGACTTCTCCAATGCGGGCTTGCCTGATCCGTTCTGCCTCACTTTTCAAATGCATCCAGTCGGTGAGCATGTCGTATTCCCTTGGATTCACCCATTTTAACAATTCTGAGATATCGCTTTCCATATGCAATGGGAGGGGAATCTCCTTTAAATATTTTTGTGACCTAAAGGGGCGAAATGGACAATGTAATTCGGCAAATCAGAACGCTTCTTCTGGCCAGGACTTGAATTTGCCAAAAACGCAGGTTATACGCCTCAGGGACCCTGTTTTCACTCTAAAAGGAAAAATCTAAATACTAGTCCATCCTAAGATGACTATAGGAGGCGAAAAGCAATGGATTGGCTATGCAATGAGCACAATTTTGAAAAGGCAGCGCTCTGCGAATGGTGCTCCCGCCCCATCTGCCAGGAATGCATCAGCGAGGCAGACGGAAAGAAATACTGCTCAGCATGCTCAGGACGGCTTCCCATGCAGGAACTTGGCCGCACGAACAGGGGCATCGCAAGCAGAGGAAAAGAAAACAGGGATCCGACCCTCTCACCTGAAGCAGAAGCAGAAGGACGCCGCTATGCGCAACAGGCAGTATCAGCGCACAAGGAAGAGGCAAAAGGAGTAAGGAACACGAGCGGCGACACTGCTGATCTTCGCAAGAAGCGCGAAGAATACGAAAAGATGCGGGCAAAGTTCAACATATGAACATAAGACTTATAAACCCTTATCTTCCTATTGATTCTTATGAAGCTCGAACTGCCCATTCTCATCGTCAACTTCAAGACCTACAAGGAAGGAATCGGCCTCAATGCGGAAAAACTCGCCCGCATCTGCGAAAAAGTCCACCTGCAGACACAAAAGAGCATCGCCATCTCCGTCACGCCAGCAGACGTGAACAGGATCGCAAACCTCGTATCAATACCTGTCCTTTCCCAGCATATGGACCCTGACGAACCAGGAAGCCACACCGGATCAGTCATCGCAGAAGACCTCGTAGACAATGGCGCTGTCGGAACACTGCTCAACCATTCTGAAGACCAATACAGGATCGACGTGCTCGAGAAGGCGATCGACCGGGCGCGCGACTGCAAGCTCATCAGCGTGGTCTGCGCAAACAACATCGAGATAGCAGAAGCAGTCGCCACATTCCATCCTGACTTCATCGCAGTCGAACCGCCAGAACTCATAGGCGGAGACATCTCAGTCTCCACAGCAAAGCCAGAAGTCATCAAAGGAACAGTCGACGCCGTGCATAAGATAGGAGATATACCAGTCCTCTGCGGCGCAGGAGTGAAGACTAAAGAGGACGTGAAGAAATCACTCGAGCTTGGCGCGCAAGGAATACTTCTCTCATCTGGTGTTGTCAAAAGCTCCAATCCGGAGAAAGTGCTTTTTGAGATGGTGAGTGTGTTTTAACTGCTGACAGCAACGCAAGGGAACCGGGGTCAGCGACAAATCTTTTCTGTATATGGCCTGAGACTCGTCTCAATTCTTAATTCGCCTATTCTCTGATATACGCGAGCAGGCTTTTCCAATCCTTTACTTCTGTTGCTTGGTCTCTTTGGTTCCATTCTATTTTGGATGTCAATGTCCCGTCTTTCAAGAGATACTTTCCCATGCCAAGACCTGGCGCAATACCTGTCAATACAACTCTCGATGTATACCATGTTGGCGTGCAATCAATAATGCCTGGTTTTTCTATGGTGTATGTGGAAAATGCCCCGCTGAAACGCATTCTTTCCGGCATTGAATGCTCATTGCTTGGAAAATCTGAACGAAAGAGACTCAAACTCGCAGCTTCGGGACCTTGATGACGGTTTCTGTCCGTATACAAACCTATATAGGGTATGCCTAACCTCATGCCTGCCAACAACAGAGGGAATCCGAGCGGATGCTCCTTCGTATCCCTATATTCCATGCTCAAACCGACAAATTCAAATCCGTTCCCATAAGGGATCATCAAGTCAGTCAGCAGAGCATCAAATGATCTTCTATCATTTTTCCTTTCGCCAGATGAGCTTATTCCAAGCAGTCCGACAGCACTCACAAAATCCTCAGCCAAGGTAACAGTATGGCCCTCTTCCTGCAGATCCGCGATTGTCCTTTGATGCAATGGATTGTCTTCAACGACCATTATTTCCAATTTTTCTGATCCTGTCATTTTAACCTCGTCATAAATTTTATCACTGTTGAGGGGTATTGTTTATGTTGTATATTAATATTTGTTACCCCCTTTGGGGATATTAAATAATAAAATATAAATACCAGAGAAAAAATGGGACGCCATGAATGTCGCATTATTCAAGGAGATCGGATTCACCGAGCGGGAGATAAAAGTGTACGCTGCCCTCATCGAAATAGGCCAGAGCACTGCAGGCCCGATAGCTGGAAAAGCAGGATTATCCCACACAAAAGTCTACGAAACACTCGACCGGCTGATCCACAAGGGACTCGTCTCCTACACCATCCTTTCAAAGACCAAGCACTTCCAGGCCGGAGACCCAAAAGAGATCCTCAACATCCTCGATGAGAGAAAGCGAAAGATCCTCGCAGAAATAGAGGAATTGGAGCTAAAAAACAGGTTTGCCAAGGAAAAGCAGGATACGGCAGTACACGAAGGATATAATGCAGTAAATGCGCTATTCAATAGGATCACTCAAGGACTCAGGAAGAACGACTATTATTACGCATTCGCACTCAAACAAGATTACAAGGATCCTGCCGCACCCCTGTTTTTTACGAATCTCCACAGGAAATTCGTCGACAAAAAAATAAATGATAGAGCGATAGCACATGAAGACATCAGAAAAGACATAAAATTGGCATATGCAGACAATACGAACATCAAGCTCAGATTCATACGAAGAAGCACTCCTCTTGGAATCGTCCTTGTCAAGAACAAGGTCATCCAACTGACCTGGGGCGACCTTCCGACAGCGATAGAGATAACCTCAAAACAGATCCACAAGCAATACCTGACATTCTTCGAAGAGCTCTGGCAAGAAGCAAGAGAGTAGCCCCGATGAAACTGTAGCTCTCAAGTCCAGAAGCTATCGACCAGATTCAGACCGCAGTTGTTGCATGATGCTAAGAATTAGTCACTTCGGCTTCACGTACACTTTCTGCAATGGCGGATATGTGACCATATCTGCAGGGCACTCTGTGTCAGTCATGCCTGATTCTGCCCTGCACACGCGCACATTGTAGATGAACTGCTTTGATGCTGCAGCCTTTGGCACATTGAACCACAGCTTCCGATACACGCGCTCATGCGGAGAGATGGTGACTGCATTATCTGCTTCAATATAATGTGGCTGGTCAGCATCAGCCTGGCCGGCAGTGACCTTGATCTTGAACTCTGCAGGCTGGTCGAGGATGTTCTCGATGCCGATCAGGAAATACCCTGACTTCCCCCGCTGAATGTCTTCGATGACAAAAGGGATCATCACCTTACTGCCTGACGTTATCATCACCTCCTCGATCTGGCGGCGCGTCTCTTCAGACACGTCCTGGTTGATCTGCTCAGTCCCTGCCTTCAGTTTGAAGAACAATGTCAGGCCAAGACCAAGGACGACTATCATCAGGATGAAGACGACCAAGAAATTGACCGCAAGCTCTATTCCCCTCTTGCGAAGCGATGGACTGCAGTCTGGCTTCAACATGGATGTCCCTACTTCATGAAATTATACTCCTTTATCAGGAGGATCATGAAGATGACGAGGATCACTGCGCCTGCAAGCATGATCGCAAACCCATAGCTTAAGCTCTCATTGAGCGAGATGATCTTATAAAAACCATAGCCCATGATGATCACGCCAAGCCACAAGAACTTGTCAAGGACAAGCTTCAGGATGTCAAACTCTTCTTCACGCGTCATATGCCTTTTCATGAACATTCACCTCTACGGTTGGATAGTCAAATAAAAAGATTTTGAAGCGACGAACTTTCCCGGATCAGTATAGCCAGAGGGAAGGACTGCGACCAAGGTGCACACATAACTTCCCACGGACAGGGCATTCTGCCCAGAAAGGATCTGGGGGATCCCTTTTGGCTCGCCCTGAGGTATTGTTGCCGAAACGTCAGGAAGGATGCTTGGAAGATTGGCAACGTTCGGGGAGACAGGGCAGCCAATTCCTCCTGTTCCAGGAGTGCAGAGGATTGGTTCCAGAAGTATCTGATTCGCATTAAAGCTCCTTGCATACTTTGCGCCAGTCTCCGCGTTCGTGCATTCCAGTATCGAAAACCTGATGCCTTTATCATAGGTTATCTCCTTTGCATAGAATCCGACCAATACCTTCTTCTGTTCCTTTGACTTCATCTTGATCTCATTATCAATAGTCAGCGGATCATCAGAACTCGGAGGATTCTTCAATTGATCTGAAGGCAAGAAAGAATTAGGATCAATATCAATAGACGTCCTCACCTTGTTCACGAAGAAAAGACCGACACCAAGCATGGCAAATGCCAAGATGAACACGACAATCGCATTGACGCTGAGAGAGAGTGAACCTCTACGCTTATGTCTCATCACTTCCACCTCTTTTTCCATTCCTTGCATACTTTAATTTATAAATGTTTCTATGAGGATTATGCCCTGCGCATCC
>JAGVFV010000128.1 GCA_020057445.1 archaeon
AGGGCAGCTTTGCTGGAGATGCCAGGTGTTGCCCTCTCGCATGCAGGATGGCGCATGGAGGATGGCATAAGGAAAAAGGAGGTCCAGTTGAAAGCAAGGATTGTCTGCAAGGGGATCGAGGTGGACAGGCACAAGAATGCTGCGTTGGACGATGTCCGTGAGGGCGTACTTCGTCTGGTCATGAAGGAGCAGCAGCCTCTTGCCCATGTGGCGTGGCACATCGTCCAGGTCCTGAAGAAGGCGCTAGTCAATAACGCGATCGCCATTAGGATCAACGATGAACTTGTCTGGCAGGACTTCGAGGACGAGGACACTGACGACATCGGCAAGCTTGGTCGGATCATCGAGAAAAGCGACGCGAGGAATGTCAAGCTCTTCGCGTCAGATGACACCGGTGATGTCATGCACTTCGTGCAGGTCGCCCTCGATGAGGTCGCCGGCATGATCGACCTCACGATCGCTGTCGAGAGTGAGATCCAGACAGTGGCTGACGGGGAAACGCTCGAGGACTTCGCAGATGATGTCGAGAGGCTCCTTGATGAGGAGTTCATCGAGGACTGCTTTGACGACTTCGAAGAGCTCGTCGGGATCATCAGCCGCGGGATCGGGAGCATCTTTGGCAATCACGAATGCACTATCGAGAAGTCCTCCCTGGTCGTGCCCATGCCAGAGGATCTTTCCGAGGCGTTCGACAGCGACGACGAAGAGATCAAGACGATCTATCCACCGCCCTACTACGACGTTTTCGGCATCAGCCCTCCGCGTCTGACGTTCGAAGACCTCTACTTCAGGTATCTCCTCGCGGAGTACGCTTTTGAGGAGATGCCAGACACTGACCTCGTTCATGCGGTTGGAGCAGAAGTAGACTTCGAAGCGATTGCCGACGAGGTCAGTGTTCTCGAAGAGGACTGGTTCACAAACTAGGCAATATCACATAAGGAGTTCCCGGAATACGGCTTTTCGGGGACCTCTTTTCTCAGGATCAATGAATCCGTTTTTTACGGAGAGGAGAAAGCCATGAACTGGAAGCCTGCAGTATTTCGGCTGTTCGTGTTCTTCGCAATCTGCCTGCCCATCATCGTCGCCGGTGTCGTCTGCCCGGTCAACTTCACCAAGCACGAGATCTGGGTGGGGTCCAACACCAAGGATCTTCAACAGCTTGCGTACCAGACACCTTCCTTTGACCAGAAGATCACCTACTTCGAGCGGATCAAGTCGTTCTACATCGGGCAGGGTGTCGGCTCGACGCACGCCGGAGCGACCTGGCTTGCCAACCGTGAGGGTGCGAGGATGGGCAATGTCATGGACAACATCGACGGCATCATCGCTGGCTTGGAGGAAGGAAAGGTGCTCCTTGCCAAGCAGATGAACGGGTTGAATGCTGCCGATGCTCTCCGTATCACCCAGATCAACGGATCTGTCGATGCGATCGACCTTCAGGTCGGCGGGCTCACGAGGGCGCTCTTTCCGACGGGATTCTGGATGTCCCTGTGGGGAATCATCTTCGGAATCGTCTCCCTGGCCTGCTGGGTCGTCTATCTGGTGCCACGGGAAAAGAATTATCAGAGGATTCCTTCGTTCTGCGTCAGTGACGTGAGAACCCTGCTGAAGAAGCTCGCGCACCAGCAGACCAAGGAAGCGATGGGAATCAAGTAAGCACGTCAGCGAGCATCGAACAGGGGGTCCTCGGAATTGCCTTTCGGGGACCCCTGATAACCTGTACAAGGGCGTCTGTTCAGATCGTCTTCTTGAAAGGAGTGTCGTCATGGTACGCACAGGTTCGATCGCTTTGGAGCGTGAGACGCTTTGGCATCGCGAGGTGAGGAGAGGCTTGCATGGGCAGACGAGGACTCGTGATATGCGGCCGACGCATCACGAGAAGGTACGATGGGATCGGCGTGTCCTTCGGTTCCTCATCGCGCGGACGAAGAGGCAGGTGACTCCGAGGGACAACAGGAGGTTCTGGCAGTAGCAGGTTCGGTGACGCGTCCACTGCAGTGATCTTGCACAGGTGCAATAAAGAAAGAAGGTGAATCATGAAGTGCTTCACTGGATTTAGCCTCAACCATGTGGAGGGTCCTGTCTTCTCACAGTTCGTTTCACAGGCAATCATCGCAATCGCGTTCCTGGAGGGGATGACCTGGACGAGCTTTGGGTGCATGATCGAGGACCTGATCGAGAAGATCCCCGCAGATCCCCTGCTCTTCAGCTTCAGAACGATCGAGATGTGGCACATCCGACCTGATGGGAGTGAAGAAGTGGCTGAGATGGACATCAGGGGTTACAATCAGAATGATATCCAAGACACTCTCAAGGACGCGATGACCAACCTGAACTTCAGGAATGCGAGGAACGCTTCGAAGTTCAGGGTGGAGTTCATCATCTACTAGGCGGTCTCTTCCTGGTGTTGACATACGGGTGCTTGTAAGGTTTAATCCCTTGCTTGCACCCGCATCCTGCGCTTGATGGTTTTCGCTTTTTTTTTGATATACTTATTTTCTATATAGTAAATAAGTTAATGGATTTGAGCATTTCTTGACAAATGACGCAAAAAGAGAATGAAGGATCTGGGCAGAACAGGAAGATTTACCCTGAACATTAAAGTACGTTGAGCGTCTAGAGAATGTTGCACAAGACTGTGTATTGAAGAAGGGAGGCGAAGACTCAGATGCGGCCAACAACGGATGGTCAAGCGTGCTATCACCCATCAGTAGTTCCAAAGAACAAAGCTTTATAAATAAATATCTATTTCCACAACTCAAAAGAGGTAACAGTAAAGAGGTTGAGGTAAACAGCAGTAGAAAAAGAGGTCGAGGCGGCAATCGCGCTGCAAAAAGAGGCGAAGAAATAAGTAGGCGATAGCTTTGCACAAGAGACCACACCGGAATGAATTTTTTTTTCCTGATGGCACTCTATTCTCCGATGCATCACCTGCACACCCCTATGCATCACCTGCACTTCCGGTCCCAGCTTCAGTGTGTGTGTCTGAGCATATTCTCTCTGCTCCATCGTATGCATCTGGCCAGATTCTCCCCACATCATCTCTTAATCCATCATCTCCAAATGCACCTGTTCACATTCATAAATTACATCACATAAAGCCCTGCAAGAACTTCAGTAGTCCGCCAGACGGATCCCGTTGTGCTTCAGGCACGCTATTTTAATGTCGAAAAGATATGAGATAGTGTAATATCCCCCATGATGGTTGGAGAGGGTTGAAACGAGTGATGTAGTTTGTGGTCTATTTTTAGCATGGTGCAACGGTGAAAAACCCCGGAAGACTGTAAAACAAAGGTGGAAAAGGCCTGGAAAGGAAAGAGTATGTCAATCGAGCCTGAACTGGATAATGGCAGTCGCCTTCCCATCAACAAGTGGGTCCTCGTCGGCTGCGTCATTCTCCTGCTCTTCGCGCTCTTTCACTGAGAAAGGAAGTCGGCCATGTTTGAGAAGGTGTTGTTCTTGACAAGCGAACCCTTGTTACGGCTGTTTGTCTTCCTGATGGCCATCACCTTCTGTATGGTCATTGGCATGCTGGTCGGATTTCATCGGCAGAAGAAGATGGGAACAAAGTGCCGGGACCATCCGAAATACTCGCCGCTATTCTGGGAAGATGTGTGGATCAAGGCGATCCTTCCTGCAGAGATCACCTTCGTCGTCTGTACAGCCGCAGTCGGATTCGTGTTTCGAAGTCAGATCGCTGGTCATTGGAGAAGGTTTGTGGATGTGACCACTGACATGGGGATGTTTATCCTATTTGCGTGCTTCCTGTCATCTATCATCGCATGGCAGATAAGGGAGCGCAACAATCGCAGGATCAGGGCTCTCAAGGGCAGATAGGAGTAATGCAATGTCGAATTATGAGATCCTCGTCTGGATCGTCATCGATGTAGCCATTCTCGTCTGTAGCATGTCCATCGGCTTCATCGTCGCCTGGTTCATCGCGCGCCATAAGGGAAAGACCGACCAGGCCGTGGTTGAGGAGACGATTCTCGCGATCTCAGGATTCATGGGTCTCATCGCAATGCCAGTCCTGATGGCAGCGATGATCATCTTCCTGAAGGATGCGCGAGCCCTAGGCGTCCGTGTGCTCTTCCCAGCGTTCATCATCAACACGATCATCCTCTTGCTTATCGCCCTGTTCCAGAGGCCAAGGAAGCAGAGAGAGAAAGGAGAAGGTCATGACAGGTAATGTCTTGTCGTCCTTGACAAGCGAACCGCTGCCGCTGCTGCTTGTCGTCTTGCTGTCTGTCGCGTTCTGCATGTTCGTCGGCATGCTCGTCGGTGTGCATCGGCAAAAGAAGGAGGGAGCACCTGACTGGAACAATCCAAAGTACCCTCCTCCGTTCTGGGAAGATGTGTGGGTCAAGGCGATCCTTCCCGCAGAGATCACACTCGTCGCATGTACGGTAGCGGTCGGATTCGTCTTCCGTAGCCATATCTCAGGCCATTGGGGAAGGTTTGTGGACGTGTCCACTACCACGGGCATGATGATCTTGTTTGCGTGCTTCCTGTCATCTATCATCGCATGGCAGATAAGGGAGCGCAACAATCGCAGGATCTACAAAGATCTCACGAAAGGATAATGCCATGCCTGACAAGGTCCTGCTTTTCGAATACTCTGTGTTTGCGGTCTCTCTTGTGCTTTCAGTATTTGCTTACGCAATACTGTTTCGCAAGCTGAAGACCGCACGGTTTTTGGGGTGGCCTGATTACGGTGTCGCCTCGCTGCTTGTGCTGATGTACAGCTGTCACTTTGCATTTCATGGTTATCTGCTTCTCTGGCATCCGCGCGAGTATGGTTTCCATGATATCTTTGGATTCATCTTCGCTTTCACCGGCCCGGTCGCTTATGTCAGGTTGCTGAGGCCAAGAGCAGTAGCTGATATTGCATCTTGAAGTGTCCGAAAAACAGAAAGACTAGCAAGGAGGATTGGCATGAACGTG
>JAGVFV010000204.1 GCA_020057445.1 archaeon
ATTTGGCGACGTCATCAACGCAAAGGAAGGCGACGCGATCTCTGTCGAAGACATCCTGCCGCGGCAGGTCATCTTCGAGATGCAGTCTCTTGGAGCGTCTGAGAAGAAGTTCTTCTGCGAGTTCTTCCTCACCTACATCTACAAGCTCAAGAAGAGCAATCGTGATGATATGACTTCAGACTTCAAGGGGGCTATCATTGTGGACGAGGCGCACAACATCTTCCTCAAGGAGAAGCCTGTCTTCATGAAGGAGTCCATCGTCGAGAGCATGTACCGTGAGATAAGGGAATACGGCATCTCCATGATCTGCATGGACCAGCACATCTCGAAACTCTCTGAAGTGGTCCCGGGTAACTCGGCGTGCACTATCGCTTTCCAGCAGATGCTCCCGCAGGACATCCAGACGACTTCAGGAGTCATGATGATGAGCGAGAAGAAAGAGGTGTTCTCTATGCTTCCTGTGGGAAACGCCATTGTCCGTCTTGCAGAGCGGTATCACAAGCCTTTCTTGATAAAAGTCCCGTTCATCCCGCTCACGAAGGAAAGATTCACCGACGCAGAGCTTCTTTTGCGCATGGACAACCTGACCACAGCCCTTCGCATGGAACGCCTTGTCCTGGAATGCACAAATGTCGGAGAAGAGGTCGTCTTGCAGGAAAAAGCAGATGAGGATTATGAAGAGAAGCTCATGAAGGAGAGGCAGAGACTTGAGCACAAGTACACGCGGGAAAGAGAAAATGTCTTTGAAAAGCTTGAGCGGCAGGAGAAGAAGGAACTAGAGAAGATCGACTTCAGGCTCGCCGGTGTCGGCATCAGGTCAGAGAAGGAAGAGACGACAACACCGCTCCACAAGGATACGGAGGCTGTCGAGAGGATCCACGGCCCAAGAGAATTCCTCGTCAACCATGGCGTGCACAAGCGAACGACGATAGATGAATTGTCTGACCGCGCCTTCGCACGCGAGATGAGACAGAAGGAAGAGGGCACATTCACGAAACAATTGAAATTCCACACAAATGAAGAGCTTGCACAGGAGCAGGTGGAAACTGCAGCAAAAAAAGATATCCTATTTACGAATTCAAGTGCACAAGATGCACGGACTAATGCTTCGCGAAGTTCGCTGTCAGCAGTACCGACTAAAAAACAAGATTTCACGATCACTGGTGCAGAAGATGCACAGACTGATGCTGCGTTCAGTAAGCAGTCAGCAGTCGTTTCCCAGGTTTCACATTCATTAACAACCCCACATACACTTTTTTTGAGAGCAGTACACACCAACCCCGACCTATCGGTCAGCCAAGTCTACAAGCTATTAGAGCTTTCAGGACGAAAGGGAAACCAACTGAAAGACGAGCTTTGTGCATATGGATTGATCGAAGTAGCAGAGGTACGGACAGACAAGGGATGGACAAAGCACATGAAGCTTACACCCGCGTCGCACGCTGTTCTCGCTGAGTAAGTTTTATCGACGGAAAACCCCTCGGAAAACCCCTCAGATGACTTCCAAGTCGATGGAAGGGCGTCTCATTTTCTTAGATTGGACTCTAACTGATCCTGGTTTCTGGTACGCGTACGACAAAAGAGGACGGAAAACCCTCGTACGCGCGTACGTGAAAGGAGAAATGGTCATGACGAGAGAATTGTTCTTCCTCTGCTTCATCGCCGGCACGATCTCAGCATCACTGGTGCTCGCTGCGACGAAGACGATGAAGTCGTTCTCGAGCGAGCAGACGCTCGGTATCATGTTCCTCGTGTCGGCAGTGCTGCTCTTTGCACACATGGCGATGAATGGCACCTTGCCGTCACTACGAAAGCCGATATCGACTCTTCTCGTGCTTGCGTATTCCTGTCTCGCCTGTACGGTCGGGAATCTGATCGTCTTTGGCATGTGGAAGAAGGCGACGGAGATCGGCTCGAACATGGCGTACCCGTATGCATTGCACACCGGCCTTGCTGCCGTGCTTGCGTTCATCGGCACTGCCGTGTTCCTGCAAGGAGATTTCAGCATCAAGCGCGCAGGCGGCATCTTGCTCATCATTGCAGGAGGTGCACTGCTGAAGTAGGAAAACTCTCGTACGCGAGAAGGAGGAATTGAAGATGCGTGTCCTTGATTGGTTATTCATGCTGTTCATGTGTTCTCTGGTGGTCGGAGATTTCCTGGTCAGGAATGTTCTGTACACCCTCGTCCTGGTCATCGGAGGATTCATGGCATTGCCAGTTCTTGCCATCGGAGTCATGATCTATCTGCTGATGAACCTGGTCGTGATGCTCTGGCGTCTTCCAGGAGATGTCCTTGATGCGATTGCGACCAGAGGCTAGGACTTGGAAACCCTCGTACGCGCAAAGGAGAAAGGTCATGCGTATCGCCATTGGTTCTGCTGTTGCATTACTCACGGCTTGTTTGGCTTTTTCAATCTACCACACGGTCGTGGATTGGAACACCGCAGCTGCGAGTATCGCGAAGGAGTGGGGTGTGATGACGGCGATCATACTAGTCTTGTGGGCAATCCCTACGCGCATCACCAGTCTTGCCTCCCGCGCGGTGCTCTTCCTGTACGTCGCCATGTGGGGCTTGTTCATTCCTTGCGGCCTTGATAACGATCTCGGAATCAGCATGTTTATCGTTTCTATGGGAGTGATGTTGTTGGTCATGCTGGTAGGCAAGCCCGAGAACGAATTCAAACCCAATGAGACTCCCTTTTTCATCAGGTCCAAGGACCCACTCCGGTCATCAAAAGAAGGACCAAGCTTCTAGCAGTACTAGAACCTTGCTCACGCGAAGGAGGAATGCACATGCAAGAAGCTCGCATGGGGATCCTGCTCGTCGCGTTGTTGTTCATCATCCTGATGGGACAGTCGGGCAGGAGGAGTGGAAGGTAGGTTCTCGCTTTTGCGGGAGAAGGAGACATGTCATGGATACCAAGTTCTGGATCGGGATCGGACTTACTGCTCTTGCGTTCGTCCTCTGGCTGCTGTGCCTGGCGAAGCTTCGGAAGGAAGGGTATAAGAAAGGCGCGATGATCTTCTTTCACCTGGCTGCTGCGGTGATGATCGTTTCCGCCTACGTACTCACCATGCACAGGAATGAGCTTCCGATGTTCTCCGTCTTCAACGCTTCGTGGCTTGACTTCCTGGTCATCTGCGGACTTCCGGTCTACATAATGACGAGGAAGCGGACGATCGCTGCCTGAAGAGAGCAGTCAGACTGTGGAAGGAGAGCATGATTGAAGTTCTCAAGACTATCGGATTGGTCGCCCTGCTCAGTTACTGCTCGACGTTCGTGTTCCTTGGTTTCCTGTTCTTCTGCAGTTTCATCGTCGGCCTGAGCACTGCCGTCTGTCGAGGAC
This sequence comes from archaeon, assembly GCA_020057445.1. Classification (GTDB taxonomy): domain Archaea; phylum Nanobdellota; class Nanobdellia; order Woesearchaeales; family JAHJEM01; genus JAHJEM01. Next base: position 3,348 of record JAGVFV010000204.1, read on the forward strand.
AGTCCTTGATGGATCTTATGCGTGACCAGCGGTAAGTTGCAGGTTCTAGGTTACAAGGGTTTCAAGGAAGCTCGCTTTTTGCGAGTAAGGAGATAAGGTCATGAAACGGATTTTTTCGACCCTGTTGGTGATCCTGGGAATCGGTGTCTGTATGCTCGCGATCATCGTCGTGAGGGATTTTCAGCGTCTGCACCCGAGCCGTTCGACGACGATTTACGCGATCCCGGACTCCATGGAGACGTTCATATTCAAGGTTGAATCTTCCAAGGCGGCCGAGGTGTACAACCGCTACTCTTCGTCTGGGCAGCGTATGGCATCGGCGACCATCATGGGGAATATCGACGACCAGCATGTTCCGACGCTGGTGAACGGAACATATTACACGGAAGGCAAATGCGTCAGGAGTACGCTGTCCCTGTCCGAAGCAAAAGCCTTGCTCGAGAAGGCTGTCCGGACTGACTGCCGTATCCCTGACGGGTACCCTCCTTCCTGTAATGGATGGCAGTGCTTGAATCTCCAGGACAAGATCCATTTCCACGCGCTCTGGCTCCTTGGCGGACAGGGATCGTACACCGATCACATCATTCCTACGCTCGGCTACTTGGAGTATCTCTGGCACCTCCGGGTCATCGAGGCACCGAATGACGTGGTACGGGTGAACATCTTGCGGAGCGAACTGAAAAGCTTCCGCGTTGCTCTTCGGGTCCTCGACAGCCAGATCAGGATCAATCATGACTTCGTGAAAGCGCATCCGGACTACAGCGGCAATGCCCCTGGCTTCTTTTCCTACCAGGTGGAGGCTCAGCGTGGCGACCGCAGCTGGAACAACTATCACTGGACTGAACGGGTCTGGCTGAAGCAGCAGGTGGAGAAGCTGCCTTCGGCCATTTCCATCGACCAGTACGAGCAACTTCGTTCCGCGTTCCCCGGCGTGATCGGTTAAGGTCTACAAGGAATCTCGCATTTGCGAGATGAAGGAGGGACAGATGAAGTGGGTTTGGAGTTTTTTCATCGGAGTCGTGGTTGTCGTGGTCGTGCTTGGCCTACCGAACGGACTGTACAGACTGTGGAAGGGATGGGGTGACATGGGCTGGACCGACATGGCAACAAGGGCATACCTCTTCTGGATTCCTGCGGCCTTGTTCGGCGGGTTGGTCTATGCCATCCACAAAGGCGTCACAGGCGCTTCGAGCAGGGACACAGGGAACTGAAGATCTGAGATTAGGACTCAAGGTCAACAAGGGTTTCAAGGAATCTCGCTTTTGCGAGTAAGGAGAAAGGTCATGGCGCTCAATATTTTCTTTACGCTCATTGCCACCGGGATGGGTTGGATGACCTGGCTCGTCCATGCTCGGGTTCCTGAAGTTGACGTGATCCCGTTCCTGGTCTTTGTCATTGGCTTCGCTGCCTATGCATCTTGGTTTGTCGACGTAAGGCAGGCGGCAATGGTCATGCGGGAGAAACTGCATCCGTCCACATACCTCGTGCTCATCTACACCGGGCTGCTTTTCCTGTTTTCGGTCGTGCTCTTCTTCCTGCCTAACAGAATAGGTGGTTGAGGACATCAAGGGTCAAGGTTTCAAGGAATTCTCGCTTCAAGCGAGGAAAGGAGAATCGCAATGTCATTCCTGATGGCACTAATCGTCAGTTTCATCGGAGCGCTCCCGCTCCTCTTCTCTCAGAAGAAATGGACGTTCGGACTCTTCGCGACAGTCAGCACCATCATCCTCTGGCCGTCGTTCTACTTCGGCCTGCCACACACCATCGCTCCGTTTCTCGGCGCGCTTGGCGGTGCCGTACTCGTCGAATGGTTCATCGCCGCGATCATCACGAGCCTGATGAACGAGGCTGTGTCATGGACTCTTGGCTTGCCGATCCTGTTCCTGCTTGTATTCATCGGCAAGGGTTGCGAGTCTGGCGCTGCTGTCCGCCATGCAGAGTATGCGACCTTACTCGAGAAGAACGCGAAGAACATGGAGGTTACGAAGCGGGAGTGGACAGTCGACCAACAGCCGAAGGACCCGTCTCACGTCCGTTATGTCGCTCCTGAGTTCGCCATGTACCGGGCGCGGAAGCAGCTTGGCAATGCGCAGAAGGAAGGAGCGATCGGGTCGCAGTTCTATCTCGTGGATTCGCTCATGACCGCCCAGCGGATCAACGGCGAGCTCTGGTACCTCATCCCGCTCGACTTTGTCGGCTGGAAGGTGTGGACTACGACGAAAGACACAGGTGCGCCTGGATTTGTGAAGGTCCATGGCGAAGACCCTGACGGCCCGATCAGCATCGTAGCCGACAGGCACTACATCTACACTCCTGGCGCGTATTTTAGCCGCGACCTGCACCGGCACCTGTGGAACAAAGGGTACCGGACCAAGGGTCTTACCGCGATGAAGTTCGAGCAGGACGAGAACGGGAAAGAGTGGTTCGTGACAAGCACGTACAGGCTTTCCCTCGGATGGAACGGCGAGATTCTCACAGGGGTGGTCATCGTCGATCCGACAACTGGTGAAGACCACTGGTTTCCCCTTGACCAGATCCCCGACTGGGTGGACCTGTTTGTCCCTGGCCACTTTCTCGAGGAATGGATCAACATGAAAGGGAAGTACTCGGGCGGATGGATAAACAGCTGGTGGGGGAAGAAGAACCTGTTCGAGTCTGAGCATGCTTCGCTGAACTTCGGCGCGAATGGCGACCTGCTCTGGACAGCCATCGTGACGAGCGTGAACTCGAAGGACGACAGCATGATCGGATTGTACTACATGGACTCACGGACTCGCGAATGTAATTTCTATCACGCGGCCGGGGCGACTGAGGAAGCAGTGCTGAAGGTCGTCGACAGCTTTGTCAAGTTCGACAACTTCTACGGCACTGGTCCTGTCATCTTCAACGTGTATGGAACTATGGCAAGCATCGTTCCCCTGCTTGCGAAGGACTCCCACAACTTCATGGGCGTCGCAATCGTGAAGATTGACGACCAGAAGGTGGTGTGGGGCAAGAGCATCTACGAGGCCTATCGAAAGTACCGCAACATCCTCACGACCGCAGACGGGATGGAGATCCCAGAGAACGAGGTAGGCCGTGAGACAATCACTGGCATCGTCACCCGTACAGGTGTCTACCAGGACACATACTACTTCAGGATCGACAACCATCCGTTCATCTTTGTCGCCTCTATCGAGCTTTCGCCAGAGCTCGTGACCATGAAGGAAGGGGACAATGTGAAGGTCACCTTCATCCCTTCGCAGGAGGACAAGACTCCTGTCACGAGTTTCGATGACCTTGACCAGCTCACGATCCCGACGTTCAAACAGACAGAGGCCCGTGAGCGCGCGAAAGGATACGAGGAGGAGGGACGGATGGATCGGAGTGCCGACGCTATCCGGGAACGCATCAAGAACATGTCCAACGAGGACGTCCTGAAGCTCGGCAAGTAGTTCCCTGCGAGCCGGCATCAGTGGACAATCGTGGTGCCGGCTCACCAAATCAAACAGCGCCCTCTGCTCAAATGGTAGAGCGTCCTTGTGTAAGGGGAATGGGCTGAGGGGTATTTCAGTGCATAATGGGTCGAACAAAGGCAAGGGAGGAATGAACAATGCGTACGCTGTTTGTCCTGTTGTTGGTCTTGGTCGGCATCTCTTCTGCTCAGGCAGGTGTCCTCACTGACATGCATGCCGCCGGTAAGGAGCATGGTGCGGTGCTGGACAATGGCACTTTCCCGCTTCCCATCTGGGTGAGTGCGGATGCCGACTCGGTCACAGTCGATCGCCGGATCGATGGCTTGATCGTGTGGTATCTCGTGAGCGATCCGGACAAGGATGACGAGCTGCAGGCTCCCCCGATCTGCCGTCTCAGGGATACCATCACGGACAACTTCGATGGCCACGTGGACATCTATACCAAGATCAGGAGCGGCAATGAGGACGTGAAGAACTCCCGGATCGTCTTCATCAGGCAATCAGGCACACCTCGCGAGTTCCTTGACGTTGTCGAGCTGGCGCTCAACAGCGTCTTTCCCGAAACCGCATCGGTCAGGGAGGAGAAGCAGTAACGTCAAGTGGTAGTCGAAAGCGCCCTTAGCTCAATCGGGAGCATAAGAACAGGTTCTATTCCTGGGGGCGCTCACAAATTGAAGGAGGTCATATCATGTCAGAAGTGGAATTGCTCAGGGAGTTCATGAAGGAGTTCTGGGGAGGGATTTTTTTGATGGGGATCCTCCCTGCCTTCTTGATCAGCATCGTCGCGTACGTGTGCGAACACAGGCATGGACTCGGTGCAAAAAGAGGGGAATAGAGGACCCTGCAAGAACAGCAGGTTCTCAGCAAGCGCCCTTAGCTCAATCGGGAGCATAAGAACAGGTTCGACTCCTG
>JAGVFV010000068.1 GCA_020057445.1 archaeon
ATAGAAGAGGGAAAGAAGGTACTTGACGAGCTTGCAGAGTACGGCCTTGCGAAGGGCAAAGATGGTTTGCAAGTGATTGCCATGTGCGAGATACCGTCGAATGTGATCATGGCGGAGGAATTCCTTGATGAGTTTGATGGATTCTCCATCGGAAGCAACGACCTCACCCAGCTGACGCTCGGGCTTGACCGGAATTCTGAGATCGTCGCAAGCATCTATGATGAGAGGAACCTCGCTGTCAAGAGATTGATCAAGCAGGTCATTGACATCGCGAAACGCAAGGGAAAGTATATAGGCATCTGCGGCCAGGCGCCAAGCGACTATCCTGACTTTGCCCAGTTCCTCGTCGAGTGCGGGATCGATTCCATGTCCTTGAATCCGGACACGCTGATCAAGACGAAGATCGCGATCGCTGAGACTGAGAGGAAGCTTGGCATCAATCCGAAATAGAGTAAACGACACAAGTATGGTATACACTCCTTAGGTCGTTTACTCTTTAGTGAAGGACACAATTTATAATTTATTAATGTCCTTCATTAATAAGCCAGAATCTTTTTAAGCATTCTTTTATTCCTTTTTTCATGGGACGAATCTATGACCTGCGGATGGTGTTCAAGGAGCATCCGACTGCCCTTGGACTGCTCGAGTTTCTCGTGCAGGATGCTCTCCTCCACTGGTCTGAAGAGGAGCGTGAGAGGGCAAAGGAGACAATCAAGAAGAAATATAACGGAAAGATCGTCAGTGCATTCATGGGCGACAACCAGATCTTCATAGAGCTCAGATCGTCTGAAGGGGAGAAGGCGACATGCTATCTTCTCGACGTGCCTGCCACGTATATGGGAAAGCCTGCGGTCGTGCATCCGTTCAGGTTATGATCTCATTTTCCTGATGGTGGTCCTCATCTTCGGCGACAAGGTCGCACAGATCCTCTGGCATGAGCAGCCCTTCGCCTTCGTCCTCGAGTCAGGGGAGATCCGTGAGAGCTTCATGAAATATTTCCACTATTTCTGGAAAGATTAGTGATTTTGTGCAAGGATGACCAAACCTTTCTGGTGAAACCTCTCTTTTCTTCGGAGTTGCCAAGAAAGTGTTCGGTTTATGAGAAGCAAAGCTTATGAAGGGATATTCATTTACAAGGTTGCAAGATGTAAAATTTAAAATTTTACCGATAATTTTATATATATGGCATCCTTCATCAATATCAAGTTTGAGAGACATGCCGCAGTCCGGCTCATCGAACGGGCACTTGATGCCAATCTTGATTTGGAAGAGACGAAGAGGCGCATAAAGCTAAGTTTAACTGACGGTCGGACATCATGGAAGCACAGGTCCAGGCACTTCACGACGAACTGCAGGTATTTCCAAGACAACTTTACATTTTATGTCATTTGGACGAAGAAGAAGGATGTTATATGGATAAAGACGGTGATCATTGAACATGGCAGGCCATAACAAATGCTTCAGATGTGGAAAGAAGATGGTGACTCGAAAAGTTCGCCACAAAGGAATTGATCTCTTCGTAGAGAAATGTCTTGGTTGCGGGGAAACGTATTTCTCGGAGAAGCAGTTCGACGAGGCGTTCATCAAGATCCAGCAAGGGCGTATGAAGGAAGACTATATCAAGAAGCCGATGCGGATCGGAAACAGCATCGGGATCACGTTCCCTAAGGAAGTCGTGGATGCATTCCAGCTCGACAAGAAACGGGTGAGGCTCAAGCCGAATATCAGGTCAGGCGTGATACAGATTACGGTCGAGACATGACTTCTGAACAATACTTGCCATGTCATCATCTCTTCGCCTGTTTCCACATCTCTTCGAAGTATTTCCTGTAGGATGCGGTGATGTTCCTGTCTTTGATCCGGATCGCTGCTGGTGACGGCGACATGACGATGAGGATGGTCACATCCTTGTAGATGTTGATGGTGGATGGCGTCCCGTAGGAAATGTATCGAGGGATGGTATGAGGGAAGAGCGCCATCTTCTTGAGGGAGTTCCTTCTCGCTTCGCTGAAGATGATGCGTAGGATGATGCCTTTTTCCGCCCGCTCGTGGTGGATCTTCTCATAGAAGAGCTTTGTCTTCGGGTTTGCTGTCGGCGTCTCGCCTCCTCCTGAGACGAGGAATTCATCCCCCTTGCCAAGGGTCTTGATCATCTCGTGATAGACATTCGCTATCCCCTTGTATCCTTTGAAGACCTCGACCTCTGTCTCTGCCACATGATCCTTGAAGCGCAGCTCCAGTGAAGGGATGAGGTCTAGGATGTCTTTCTTCTGTTCCTGGAAGTCAAGCTCTTTCTCCTGGAGGTAGTCTTTTAGTCTGTTCGGGTCGACTGCCTTGAAGTAGTTGGTGTTTCCTTCCTTGTACGTCGTCGCAAGCCCCTTCTCCATGAGTTTAGAGAGGAGCTCGTAGGTCTTTGAGCTTGCGACCTTGCTCTTTTGTGTGATCGGCCCGACAGTGCTTGCGCCAAGCTCGAGTAGCGCAAGGTAGACCTTGACTTCGGAGTGTGTGAGTCCGATCTTCTCGAGGAGAGAGGTATCCATACAGGATCAGATGCAGGAGAAGAATATAAATCTTTCTAAATACCCCCCGTAGTGGGGGGATAATATTTAACTACTAAATAGTTACTATATCATTGGTGATCAAGATGACGTACGCGATGGATATCAGCGAAGAGAAGTACCAGACATTCCTGAAAGAAAAGGAAGAGGAAAAGAGGTCAGGAGGATTGGATGAGATTCTCGGAGGGGAAAAATGACGCAGGTCGGCGATTTGGAGAAGATAGTGTCAGTGGTGCGGATCAGGCATGCGGCAGGAATGTATGCAGTGCCTGAATTCGGGGTTGTTGAGGACGCATTTGCGCAACTGTTGCAGAAATCGATGTATGGCCTTATTGAGGCTGAAACATCGTTTGTCGTCCCGCCTGATTTTGAATCAAGGTATTCTTCTGAATTCTTGATGGAGAGTGCGAAGCAGATCAAGCTCATTCCGGCCGCCCAGCAGTATTTGAACCAGTTTGGCAGGATTGAGATCGTACCTGATGATGCTGTTCCCGGGAAGAAATATCTCCGGATGAAGCGGCTCCCCGAGTATGCGGGAAGGGAAAAATGAAGATGATGACTGATTTGGAAGAGAAAGTGGAGGGTCTGTTGCCGTTCGAGCAGATAGACCTGCTGTCTGAGGAATATCACATTGCAGAGAAGAATGATATAGTCACCGATGAGGCGAAGTTGTCGTATCTGAACGGCAGATTGAAGGAGCTCTGGGTTGAGCGGCATTTTTGGGAAAAGAAGTATGATGAGGGGGTTGTGCTGTTCAAGGAAGGGAACTATGCTGCGGCCATACCTATTCTCGAAAATTACAGAAAGAATACGGGAAGTTATGTCTCTGGCGATGACTCTCGTTTCGGTATTTCCATCAAAGACCACATTGCATGGCTTGATCCTGTTGGTCATGCATATGAGACGCTCGGGCTTGCCGATGAGGCAAAAACATCGAGGGTGATGAATGCAAAGCTCCTTGCCTATGAACCTCATGGACATTATAATTACTGTTCTGCAGCGCGGTTGTACAAGGCAGCAGGGGAATTCCTGCTCGCTTATGAGTCATATGAGAGGTGGTTCAAGGATACGACTGCAGGACATAGTCAGGGGATGGATGCACTGATCAAGAAAGAGCAGGATGAGGTCCTTGCCTTGATGAAATGAGGAAATGAGCGGAGGGGAAAATGAGCAGACTGGAAAAGACGATAGAAGAGTTGGGGAAGCAAGTCTTGCCGGCGCGGCTGGGCATGAAGGCGACCAATGAGGTCTTGTATTCGAATGAGGATACGGGGACAGTAGTCTATCATGTGCTCACGAGCAACTCGACCTTACCTTATCCCGTCACAGAGCATATCACCTGGGGGTATTTCCTCGTCGGAAACGAGAGGGGATACGCAGAATCTGACTGTTACGTCGCGTCTGAGGCAAGCTTTCGGCTCGGGAAGATCAGCGAGGACAAGAAGAGCGTCAGGATCCCACGAGAGGGGTACATGACCACGTATTTCGAGATCCAGGTGCCTGTCCAGGATCTCGTGTTCGAGAAGAGCAAGTTCAAGCCGTATGCAGAGAGGGGATTATGAGCATCGAATTCGTATTTGACGAGAGCGAAGATGAGCACATCGGGCCAGCTGCATCAGATGAACAAGATGGTGAGGAGTCAGGTCAGGAGGACGACTCAGACCAGTATTACGGGCCGACGACTCCTGAAGAGGTGGATGAACAAAAAGAGCATCCGGAACTGTACCGCAAGCCATACAGGTATTATGGTCCGACCACTCCCGAGGAGGTCGATGACAGAAAAGAGAATCCATGGGCGTATCAGAGACCTTACCGTTGGACATATACGGGAAAAGGTCCGGATGATTAGATTGTTGTAGAAAATTCGTCAACAAATATTGAAAAGCGACCTTCAATTCCTCATCAGTCCCGACGGAGGTCACCATGGCAGATGAAGGAACAATCAAAGAGGAGGCTGAAATGGAAGACGTAGAGAAGATTATCAACGTGAAGAGTTTCTATATCGCGAACCAGAACACGAGCGCCTTTGACGAGATCCAGAGGATGCTCATCGCGTATACGAACGGCCAGCCTGTCGCGCTCGAGGGTATTCCCGGAGTCGGGAAGAACGCGGCGATAAGCGTAGTCGCGGAGATCGCGGGAAAGGATCCCTACAGGATCAGGTGCACTGAAGAGATGATGGCGCGTGACATCATCGGTGGAGAGAAGCTTGCCGCAGAGCGGTCTGATACGGGGAGCCTTGCTACAAAGACGGTCTTTGCTCCGGGAAAGCTCATGAAGGCGATGCAGGAAGGAAACATAGTCATCCTTGACGAGGCGAACCAGCTGACATCCACTGTGCAGAAGGCGCTGAATTCCGTCCTTGAGGAGACAAAGACCCTTGGCGACCTTGACGGGAACATGGATGTGCAGGTCAAGAAGGGATTCGGACTCTTCATCACCTATAACCCGGAGACAGGCGTCGCGACTGACGACCTCGAGATCGCCGTAAAGGACCGTTGCAAGCTTTTGTACTTCGAGGACATTCCTGGAGAGCTCAAGGCAAGGATTGCGCTTCTCCGGACAGGCCAGTTCACCACAAAGGACATGCTGGATAACGCGATGGGTGTGCGAGGGATCTATCCGGAAAAAGGAAACTATCGCTTCGCTGAACTGAAGGAAGGAGAATGGAAGAAATTCAAGAGGGATGAACCTGTCACAGGAAAGGTCAAAGGATATCTGTACTTTGACAGGAACAACGGGGCAGTCCTGGAATTCTCTGACGATACAAAGCACGAGTACTACCAGATCGCACGGGCGATCGTGAACACCTTTGATGACATCGCATACCTGAAACGGGAAGGCACGCGTGGCTCAAGAGAGAAGTTTGGCGTGCGCCTTGATGATGTCGGCCGTCTGAACCTGAACCTGCCAAGCCCGCGTATCACCATGAAGCTCCTTGACGATTATCTGGCGCTAAGAGGTCATGGATACAAGACAGGAGAGATCATGACTGACATCGCGCGCTCCATCATCGACTTCACAGTCCCTGCGTCAGAGAGGTCGATCGCTATCGGCGACGGGATCAAGGTCCCGAACCTTGTCGAGCGTGTGTGCCAGGCGCATGGCCTCATGAGTGAGTCCATGATCACAGAGATGAGGTCGAAAGCAAGAGGGTATTCCAGGGAATCCCTGACAAGAGAGCTGATGCAGAAAGGGCTTTCAGAGAGGATGGCAAAAGGACTAGTCGAGGAATACGCAGCATGAAACAAGGTGAAGAGCATTCGTATGACGAATGGGATTGCAATACGAGAAGCTATGCAAAGAAGCAGACAGCACAAGTGCATGAATGCAAAGAAGAAGACGAGTCTGCCCATCAGAAGTATGAGAAGTATTTCGGTGGCATGTCGCTCGTCCTTGCGAACAGCCTTGGCCGCTTTGAGGTTCGGGAGAAGGAGGTAGAGAGAAGGACGCGGCGAGGAGGGAAGATCAATTCGAGGTATGTGCAAAATGAGCTTATCAACTTGCATGCGGGAAGGGATCTTGAGCAGAGGATCTATGACAGGAGAAGGAACAAGCACCAGGAAGAGATGCGTGCGAACATGGACATCGGACTCTTGCTTGACCAGAGCGGTTCCACACGGTTTGACGTCGATGACGCGTATACACGGATCGATCTGATCAAGTATTCAGGAATAACTATCGGAAGGTCGCTTCGGGGTCTTGATGACAGCTTCTTCATCTACGCGTTCCACACGCACAGGTCTGCCGACCCGACGATTATGGAGGAACTGAAGCGACCAGATGAGCAGTGGAATTCTCACGTCGAGAGAAGGATTGTTGCGTTACGTGAGACATCGACAACGGAATATTTCAACAACAAGGACGGAGCAGCGATAAGGTTTTCGAATGAGTCCCTCCTTGCCATGCCTCATCAGAAGAAATACCTCTTCCTTGTCACAGACGGCAATCCGAATTGCGATTATTGCTATTATCAGGATGAGCTCGCCTTTGAGGACACGAAGAAGGCGATGGAAGAGGGAAGGCGCAAAGGCATCAGGTACATCTATCTCACCATCAATCCGGAAGCGAGTGCAGACAAATTCATGGGAAGGATCCATGATGTCACGTCATTCTCGAAACGGTATACGCGCATGCGGGATGTCGTCGAAGGGCTGACTGTCGCCTACGAAGCGATCAAGGCAAGACGGTATTGATTCAGGTCAAGTCATCATGCAGTTCGGATTTCAGCTGTTCGAGGAATTGATACAGGAATTGTGTCCTGTCCTTTGCCATCTCTCGTCCTGTGTTTGTGTTCATCCGTTCCTCAACTTTGAGGAGGCGTTCATAGAACAGGTCGAGCGCGTATGTTCTCGGGTCAGGTTTTCTCGTTTCGCAGAACGGGTCTTCCCTGCTGTAGAATTCTCTCTTCATCTGCCCTGTGGATGCAAAGACGCGCATGATGGTGATCGCTCCTGTCGCTTCGAGACGGTCTGCGTCCTGGACTATCTTGGATTCGAGCATGGAAGGTCTGATGCCGTTTCCATAGGAATGGTCAACGATTGCCTGTTGCACTCTGATGATCTTCTGTTGCGGATAATCATCGACATAAAATAATAATGGACGGGCATACATCGCGCTATGGACTGCGGACTTGTCCGAGCGCGGATCGTTTTTCGGATAGACGACAAGGTCGTGGAACAGCGCCGCGGGGATGATGATGTCAAGGTCTCCGCCTTCGACCGTCGCTATGTGCTCTGCGTTCGCAAGTACGCGTAATGCATGGTTGACGTCATGGGAGACATCTCCTGTTGCTATGTACTCTCGGGCAAGGCCGATCAGGTGTGTTCTTGTTTCAGGTTTCATAGTATGGAGAAAGGAGGTCATTATTATGAACTTTTTTAGCAAAAAAGTTGATATTATTACCAAAATATTCAATTTATAGGCAAAATTTAAATATTCATGATGAATCGTGAGTGCTATGATAAAGTTGACCAGGGCCGAGCAGAAGGTCTTGTCCATCCTTGAGGAGGATGCACGGACTCCTGCGTCCCAGATAGCAAAGAAGGCGCGATTGTCGACAGAGGGCGTGCTCAAGATCCTGGACCGTTTGAAGGCAGAAGGCGTCATCCTTCGGTTCAATTCGAAGATGAATTATTCCAGGATGGGTTACACGCTCATTCCTGTCCAGGTGAAACTCGCTCGACGCGATAGGAAGACCGTGAGTTCGATCGCGTCCTTCCTGAAGTCGAAGAAGGTGTGCACATGGTTCACCTTCTGCGAAGGCGAGTACGATCTCCTGATGAGCTTTCGTATATCCGATGCGAAGGATCGTGGCGAAATGGATGACGCTCTGAGGTCTCTTGCCAAATATATTCTTTCGCGGGATGTGGCACTTGTGCTCGAGGCCTTCGAGGTGGGGAAATCATTTATTGGAGGGAATCGTCAGGTGTTCAAGGTGACTGACCATACTGTCGAGCCTGCTGCTTTGTCGTCTGTCGATCTTCACTTGATTGAGTGCCTGCGTTCTGATGCGAGGACTCCTGCGATCGTTCTTTCGAAGAAGGTCGGCGTCTCTGCTAGGACTGTCGCATCTCGGATCTCCTGGCTGAGGAAAGAAGGCATCATCACCGGCTTCAAGACAAAGCTCTCTCCTGCAGCCCTTGGTTTCCAGCCGTGCATCGCGTTGATAACGTTTTCTTCGCATGATCAGAAGGAAGAGATGCGCTTCCTGGAATGGTGCAGGAGGAAAGTGTCTGTCAATTATCTTGTGCGCATGATCGGAGCGTATGATGTCGAGCTCACCCTTGACACTGACGGGGTGCAGGAGTTCTATCAGGTCATCGACGAGATAAGGTCAGAGTTCTTGTGGGTGCGGAAGATCACGACTTTGATTGCGAAGGAGCATCAGACATAGCGGTACAAGAAGAAATACGCCGCGGCGATAACGATGAGCGACACCACATTGATGACAAACCCTTTTGTTATCTTCTTCCTGTCCTCTTTTTCTAAAAGGTAAAGAAGTATGGCGATCGATAGGAATCCTCCGAGGTGCGCGAAGTGTCCGATCCCGTCCTCGACAGGATTCAAAATCCCTGTTATGTCAGCTGCGATGGTCAGCCAGCCGACGAACATCACAGGAAGCGGAAGGATGAGCTCGTACGTGAGATAGAACGGCTCGATAAGGATCGCTGCCGCGATGATTCCCATGATCGCGCCGCTTGCGCCAAGTCCTGCAGTGTTGTCGTAGATGAGGAAGAGATGGATGAGCGAGGAGAAGATGCCTGAGATGATGAGTGCGCCGAGGTAGATGAGAATGAATTTCATGCTGCCGAGGTTTTTCTCGACCACGCGGCCAAAGATGAAGAGCGCGAGCATGTTTCCGAAGAGATGGATGACGCTTGCGTGGAGGAATCCTGACGTGATGAGCGTATACGCGTGGGTGCTGAAAAGGTCTGTCGGTCTTGAGAAAAAAGCTGCGAGCGTCTTTTCCGGCGTGAAGAGTTCTGCGGCAAAACAGATGATGTTGAGGATGATGATGATGATCGTCGCTCTTGGCTCGAAGATGAATGAGATGAGATCCTTGAACGGCTGGAAAAGATCCGAAAACGTCTTTTTCTTGAGGATCACGAGGAGAAATGTGATTGGAGAGATGATGATCTGGAGGATGAATTTCCAGATGAACCGCGATTCTGACCTGATTGCCACGCTTTTTTTTTATTGTTCGTATATTTAATTTTTGTGTAAAGAGAAATATTTTTAAAGGATTGATTGTTAGTAATTTTGAGTCGGAGTGACTTTGTATGGATGTTAAGGGAAAGATTTCTGAAAAAAACGGCGAAGGGAGCGGCCCTGAGGCTAAGACGAACGGTCATGACGCTAAAACGAACGGCCATGATGCCAAGCAGAACGGGAAAGTTGGACCGAAGCGTTTCCTGTTCATCTCTATCGATTCTCTCATCGGTGATATCGTCTGGCAGATAAAGAAGGAAGGGCACGAGGTCAAGTATTTCATCGAGGATGAGGATGAGAAGGATATCGCGGACGGCTTTGTGGAAAAGACTGACGATTGGAAGAAGGATGTGGATTGGGCTGACGTGATAGTCTTTGATGATGTGCTTGGCCAAGGGACGATCGCAAAGAAATTGCGCGATCAGGGGAAAGCGGTCATCGGTGGGACGCCGTATTCTGATATGCTTGAGGATGATCGCGGTTTTGGCCAGGAAGAATTGAAGAAGGCGGGCGTGACGATCATCCCCCATTGGGATTTCAAGAATTATGATGATGCCATTGATTTTATCCAGAAGAATCCTGGAAGGTATGTGCTCAAGCCTAGCGGAGAGGCGCAGAACACCAAGCGTCTTCTCTTTGTCGGCGAGGAAGAGGACGGAAAGGATGTCCTGCACATGCTCTCCGCGTTCAAGAAGGTGAATAAGGGAAAGACGTTTGAGTTCCAGCTGCAGCGAAGGGTCACTGGCGTTGAGGTCGCTGTCGGCGCTTTTTTCAATGGCAAGGAATTCATCTATCCGATAAACGTGAATTTTGAGCACAAGCGCCTTTTTCCTGGAAACATCGGCGTGTCGACTGGAGAGATGGGCACGACAATGTTCTGGTCAGGACCAAACAAGATCTTCAACCAGACATTGAAGAAGATGGAGCCAAAGCTTGCTGAAGAAAATTATGTCGGATATATCGACGTCAATTGCATCGTCAATGGGTATGGCATCTATCCGCTGGAATTCACCTCGCGCTTCGGCTATCCGACGATCAGCATCCAGCACGAAGGCATGCTGAATCCGATCGGGGAGTTCTTTTATGATCTCGCGAACGGCAATCCCTGCAAGCTCAAGGTGCGCTCTGGCTTCCAGATCGGTGTGCGCATTGTCGTTCCTCCTTTCCCGTTCAATGACAAGAAGCTGTTCCAGGATTATTCAAAGGATACTGTGGTGATGTTCAAGAAGCCGAATTATGAAGGAATCCATATCGAGGATGTGAAGCAGGTGAATGATGAATGGCTCATCACAGGCACTGCTGGCGTCGTCCTGATCGTGTGCGGGACTGGTCCGACGATGAAGGCTGCGCAGACGCAGGTGTACAATAGGATCAACAATATCGTGATCCCGAACATGTATTACCGGTTTGACATCGGAGACCGATGGTTTGAGGATTCTGACAGGTTGCACAATTGGGGATACCTCCGGGAGTTCTAGAAGTAATCAGGGTCGTCTGACCGTATGGTGATCTCTTTCTTGCCTTGATCGTTGGTCGTCTCCTTCCTCTGGTTTGTCTTCTCTATCCTCTGTTCTGTCGTGTCCTTCGGGACCATCCCCGCATCATTTATCTTCCGTAATGACACTGGTCCGCATTTCATGCAGAGGAAGAATGTGCCGTACTTTCCCTTTTTCGCGTCGAGGTATTCTCCGCAGAGGCATTTGAGGTCAGGCGTCTTCTCGTTCTTGTGCTTGATGCACGTAGGAAGGCCGTTCTCGTTCTCCGCTAGCGCCCTACCTCCGCAGAAGAAGCAGTTGTCTTCGCGGCTTTGTCCGTAGTGTTTTGGTATGCGCATTATCCTGCTGTTGAGGATGTGATATTTAATGCTTTGGCTGCGTATTGCAAAAGATTTATATATTTGGGATTGAAATATGCATGGTATGGGTGTGATAAATAAGCAGGGGTTGAAGAAGCTCGAGCTGCAGATGAAGGACCTCTCTCCTCAGGAGATGAAGGAGCTTCTCATGATCAACACGTACAAGCTTGCCCTGGCACGGAGCCAGCTTGAGGCATTGACTGACATCCTTGTCAAGCACCACCTGACCACGCGAGAAGAGGTGTGGAAGAAGACTGAGGAGAACTTCGAGGATTCGACGTAACCCTACCAATTCTCAGCCTTATCGAGATTGTTCTTGTATTTGCCATCTTCCATCATGGTTGAGATGTGGATGAGGCGTTCTGCAAGCTTTTCCCATGCTTTATTCCTTTCTGCGGGATTTGAGGGGTATGTGTTGACTTGGTTCTGGGAAAGGAGCGCGCCGGCGCAGACCTGTCTGACGATGAAAAGGAACGCAGGGTCATTGATGCCGCCAATAAGGGTCATTATTTGTTTTTTATTGTCCATGCACTTCCTGTCTGATTGGATTATATAAATATATTGTTCAAAGCAGATATGTAGAGTTCACGGGAAACGGCGTCGTCAGCCTGATGTCGTCCCTTCCGATGACGTACTGCGTGATGCGGTTGAGGCCAAAGCCGCATCCTGAGTGGAGTTCTGGCTTGTTGTGCTTTACCGTGTCGATGTACCAGCTGAAGGCGTCGACGACATTGATGCCTCTTTTCTCGAGCTGGCGTGCCATCTGGGATCGGGAGAGCTTTTCAAGGAGCATGCTGTCTTCATGGATGCGCTCTGCGCTTCCGACAGACTCTCCGCTCCAGGGAAGGATGAGGTCTGCGCTGTTGACGACAGGTGCATCTGATCTGTCTTTCATGTTGAAGAACTTGATCTCTGTCGGGTAGTGGGTGATGAAAAGGGGCTGTCCGAATGAATAGGTCTTGGTG
>JAGVFV010000149.1 GCA_020057445.1 archaeon
CCAGAAGACTGCCTCATTGCCGCGAGTGCGCTCATCGATCACGATACCCTCCTCACGAGGAATGCGAAACACTTCTCAAGGATTCCATCACTCCTTCTCAAGACATATTGACGAGATCATTCTCGCAAAGTATTTAAACAACCCTGCCTGATAAAAAATATGCACATGAGATCGCTTTTCATAGGATTTTTCATATCATTGCTCTTCGTATCAGTTGTCCATGCAACCCCAAGCCACCCGTGGATCAACACTGCGTATTATGACCTGAGCAGGAGTTCAGGAGGATACTCTGCAAACGAAGTCAATTTCATCGCAGACAATTATGACATCGTCATCGCCACCATGGAAGACTGGAATGGCGTCATGAAAGACAGGAATCCAGGCCAGATCCTCTTGCGCTTCAATTACCTCGCGACACTCGGGACATCATCCCAAAACCGTCTCCTGCAATATTACACTATCCATCCAGAATACAACATCTATCCTCTCAATGAGACAATATACCTGCATTATGCCTGCGATACCTATGTGCAGGGAGTCCTTTTCCGCGGATGCAATCTCCAAGATCCAAACGAAGAAGAATGTACAGGGATTGCGAATGAAGGATGTCAAGCTTCGACCGCGACCAACATACGACAATCACGGGTCCCCGATCCCCTCACAGCATCATCGAGCAACAAAGGCTATATTGTCAATTACACGAGTGACCTCTACAGGTCATATGGGATATGGCTTTCTGAACTCTTCCTTGCAATGTACGAGTCTGACGGGAATCCCACGCATTACGCAGATGGCATGTGGTGGGACAATGTCCTCTACCTTCCAGGGTACGTGACAGCCATTAAAAACACGACAGAATATTTCGGCGAATCCGATCCTGTTTTAGGATCCCCTGGAGGTCATCGCTACAATCAAGACTATAATGCGTATTTCTCTTCTGTTACCGAACAGGTAAATCTTGACAAGGGAAGAGAGCTCATCTGGCTCGGGAATGTGAACGCCATGTTCTGGATCCAAAGCCTACCCACTGAAAGCTCATACATTTCCTGGGTCCTTGACACTCTTGATTACTTCAGCCCAGAAAGCTGGGTATCCCCGCTCGAGTATGGCGAAGAGAATATGCCGACCTGGCTTGGGGACTGCAAAGACCTGCAAGAAGCATGGATGTACAGCCATGAAAACGGCAAGAAGATGCTCATGTTCACCTACAACCGCCCTGGAGGAGGAGCATACCCAAATCCTGACCAGCGCACAAAGACATTCTCCATCGCCAAATATTACCTGACGAAAAATGCGAACCTGTACTACGGATATAGCCAAGACGACACGCCATCAGACGCAAACCAGTCCATGTGGAACCACATGGCAGACGTCGACATCGGCCTGCCGCGGACAAATCCCGCAGGAGTCAAGGACTTTCAAGGAAATGGACTGACCGATATCTTCTTCGATTGGAACAATCCTGCAAGCGGGATCAGCTGCGATTATTACGACTGGACAAACACAGTCATGGCACGCCATTTTGACAACGGGCTTGTCATCGCCCGCTGGAAAGGAAACCGCTGCGTCGGTCCTGGACCAGATTGCAATTCATATATAGATCCAAGAACCTACAACATTGCAAACCCGTATGGGACAGAATATTACCTCATACAGCCGAACGGCACTCTGGAAAGTGATCCAGTATCTGCAGTGACGCTTGGCACGAACGAGGCAGCGGTCCTCCTCAAGAAATGCGCAGAAGGAACTGCGGACTCTCCTTGCGGATGCAAGGGAAACATCATCCACGAAGGAGACACCTGCGTCGAGAGCTGTCCCCTGCAGACGTATGATCCTGAATGCGACAACATCATCCTCAGCCAAAGCGTCATAGCTGCACTCAATGATTGGCTCAGTGGCACCATCAGCATGGAAACACTCATCAACGTTATTGACGTGTGGAAGCATTCGTGAGCACTACACCAGCTGATTTCTCTCAGAAAGAGACATATATTCCTTGCCGTTCGCATATCCCAATGCAGCCATCGCCTTGAGAAGAGAGTCATACCCGCACTTGGCATCTG
Organism: archaeon; assembly: GCA_020057445.1. Taxonomy (GTDB): domain Archaea; phylum Nanobdellota; class Nanobdellia; order Woesearchaeales; family JAHJEM01; genus JAHJEM01. Next base: position 2,064 of record JAGVFV010000149.1, read on the forward strand.
CAGAAGTTATCTTCATGAAAAGAGAAGGATCACTTTCCCGGCCCTCGAACTGCCTTACAAAGAATAGGAATGTGTAGACCTGCTCGAATGTCCCCTGGATATAAGGCCTCCTGTCAGTCGTCCAAGACATGCCATCGAAAGAACGGAAACTCTTGAAAGCGATGACCTTTTCAGGCTCCCCGTCAAGCTGCATCCTGAGATCCTCCTCATATAACTTCCTCTCAACAGAGTCAGCATCCTTCAGCACGTCATAAATCCTAGCTATCTCTGCTTGTTCATTAAAAGGGGGGACCATTGACGTGTAAACGACATTGGTAAATCCGAGTTCCCGGAACTTCTGCACAGCATCAAGAGCCGAATCCATGCATAAAAGGAATCAAGAAAGATTTATAAATTTGACGCTGGCAATTCTCACATGTGCAAGAAAATATCTTTATACGTACTTTCTTATATCCGACCCATAGTGATGTCTAGCAAGGTAATCTATATATTCTGGAAAGATATCTTCCAGCTCTTTTGCCCGGTCAAAAACAGCTGCTCGGAGTTTTTGGATATTTTCTGGTGTCCTTACTTCCCGCAACGATAAAAGATAGGTCATAATTGAAGACTCTGGAAGCAATTTGTTAGCCAAAGAAATATTATTTGCAGCTTCTTTTGCACGTGCATCATACAAAGTTTCTGCAAGATAGTGACCTAAACGAATCTCCTCCGCAACATCGAGCAGGGAATGGAATCGGGAATGTGTCATTTCTATGGTGCGGTAATCTTCTGCACTGGTTAGGATGTCGACGAATTCTGCATTATCCCCGTTGAAGGTCTCTCCACTGCCAAGATTCTCTGGAAAATCCCGGTCTGCAGACAAGACATATTCCTTCCTAAAATCAGGCAGGGGAAAGGGCATTCCCAAAATCTTGATCCGTCTCTCTTCGCAGGCAATCACTCCCTTTTCAGTTTCATATAATAAATATTTTGCAGGATCCAAAAAAGGCTTCAATGCAACTGTCCCAAGATGCGCTCTCATATTCAACCTCTGCCCTCAATTTGGAAAATGACGAATTAGTTATAAATATTTCGAAAA